>NZ_JBSXOB010000021.1:0-58498 GCF_056857915.1 Marinobacter sp. B-12
ACGCGCCTGCGAGGGGCGCGACGGGTCCGACATGGCTTCGATATGGTCGCTGGCAAGTTTCAATCCACGCGCCCGCGAGGGGCGCGACAGAAAAGCGAGATACCTTCTATTGTACAGGACGGGTTTCAATCCACGCGCCCGCGAGGGGCGCGACGGAGACTTCGCAGGCGTCAATACCCTTACCGGGGTTTCAATCCACGCGCCCGCGAGGGGCGCGACGCAACGACTACGCCTATCAGCGTGTGATGGCGGAGTTTCAATCCACGCGCCCGCGAGGGGCGCGACTGTTCAGAGAGTCTTGGTGAAAGTTGCCATGTTGTTTCAATCCACGCGCCCGCGAGGGGCGCGACGTCAGAGACCATCCGACACCCTTCCCCGCTTAGATGTTTCAATCCACGCGCCCGCGAGGGGCGCGACGTCAATAACCAGTTCGAAAAACATTTCGTTGGCTTCGTTTCAATCCACGCGCCCGCGAGGGGCGCGACCGCTACCAAAGCGCGCATAATGCCCGTTATGTGTGTTTCAATCCACGCGCCCGCGAGGGGCGCGACCCGGGGGACCGACTTATATTCGGCGTATGACACGTTTCAATCCACGCGCCCGCGAGGGGCGCGACGCGGAGCCTCGGACAAGGCGGACAGGTAGTCCATGTTTCAATCCACGCGCCCGCGAGGGGCGCGACGGCAGCGTCTCGGAGAGTAACCCCGATGTCCTTCTTGTTTCAATCCACGCGCCCGCGAGGGGCGCGACGGCAGCGTCTCGGAGAGTAACCCCGATGTCCTTCGGTTTCAATCCACGCGCCCGCGAGGGGCGCGACCACCTGTACGGGTGAACTCGGAGCAACTGAAAAGAATAGTTTCAATCCACGCGCCCGCGAGGGGCGCGACCATGGGATCAGAACTCTTTTCCGCCATGCCCTTTGTTTCAATCCACGCGCCCGCGAGGGGCGCGACGGGTGCAACTGCCATCCTTGTGGCAAGTAATTGGTTTCAATCCACGCGCCCGCGAGGGGCGCGACGGCCTCCCCGCTTATGCTGGATCCGGTGAACGGGTTTCAATCCACGCGCCCGCGAGGGGCGCGACTAGTTGGCAACCCAGCCGAAAACAATGCGGTCTTGTTTCAATCCACGCGCCCGCGAGGGGCGCGACCGTTGACTGAGGTGATTGCAGGGCCAACTTCGTCGGGTTTCAATCCACGCGCCCGCGAGGGGCGCGACTCTGGCGAAGCGGGGTCAAACCCGTTCTTATGCGTTTCAATCCACGCGCCCGCGAGGGGCGCGACGCCGCAGTGGTGGTGCCCGCGCCTGCGGTGTTAGTGTTTCAATCCACGCGCCCGCGAGGGGCGCGACTCAACTGATCCGCGCGACTTTTCCGATAACTCTGAGTTTCAATCCACGCGCCCGCGAGGGGCGCGACATCTCATGGCAGAAATGGAGCGGCTAGGCTTCAAGTTTCAATCCACGCGCCCGCGAGGGGCGCGACCTGAACACGTATAGGGTGTGCCAGAGCCACTAAGGGTTTCAATCCACGCGCCCGCGAGGGGCGCGACTCAATATTACCTGTGAGGACACAGCACTACTCCGTTTCAATCCACGCGCCCGCGAGGGGCGCGACGTAGTCAACATCCCGTTTCCCCTTCAGATCATCGTTTCAATCCACGCGCCCGCGAGGGGCGCGACGGAAGAATGGCAAAAACGCCGGTCATATCCGGGGTTTCAATCCACGCGCCCGCGAGGGGCGCGACGTCAGAGCCGCAACCAAAACCATCAAACTTGTGTGTTTCAATCCACGCGCCCGCGAGGGGCGCGACATGGCTTTGAATGCCATGGCAACACCGATAATAAGTTTCAATCCACGCGCCCGCGAGGGGCGCGACCGCTCAATCCTAACTCATTGACAATAAAGCCGCCAAATAGCTATTTTCGCTATCTACCGATGGCCGATGGCTGCCGTAGCAGTTTCAGATAGCCCAAAACGAATAAAGCCAGAACCCATACAGGCTCTGGCAAATCGCTAACATACCGGGTTTTTAATGAGCACTACCGGTTAGCGTTCAGAGAATCATCGCATCCCGGAATATGTCAGGTGCTGGTTTCGCACCATGATGTTCAATTCGGTTCTTCCAGTTCTTGCCAAGTTTGTAAAACCGTAAGCTATCCGACTCCTCATTGTACAAACCCAGAAGTTTGTCTCTGAAGATCGTCCATTGTGCCGGGTCTACTTCACATTCGAAAACCGAATACTGCACACGAACCCCGTAGTCCAGACAGGCCTTTGCAACCCGCCTGAGCCTGCCTGGTCCTTCCGGGTCTTCCAATGAAATATCATATGTGACCAACACCATCATCGCACTATTCCTATCTCATTACGCAAGGCGGGTAACGCTCCAGATCTTTCCTCAAGTGGCGGGCGAGTAACATAGCCTGGATGTGAGGAATGATGCCTATAGGCACCTTTTCCTTGAGAAATGGATGCATTACTTCCTGCTGCTTTTTCTCCTGATAGGCCACCAACAACTGCTTGCGGGCACCATCAGACATCCTTACCGCACCGGACGACTCAGTAATAAAATCAGACGCTTTTAGTTGCCGCCGGTTAATCAAGCTTAAGACCAGACGGTCAGCCAACCAGGGACGAAATTCCTCCAGCAAATCCTGCGCGAGGCTGTCTCTTCCAGGCCGATCCGCATGTAAAAAACCGACTTGAGGGTCCAACCCTACGCCATTCAGAGCGGCACCAATATCCTGCCCGAGGATGGCGTAGACAAATGATAGCAACGCGTTGACTGGGTCTCTTGGCGGGCGGCGATTGCGGCCAGAGAACGAAAAGTCTTCTCTCCGATTTTCATTAATAAGCACTTCGAAGACGGAAAAGTACGTGGCAGCCGCGTCCCCCTCAATCCCCCGCAACGAATCCAGGTTATCAACGTATTTCGCCAAACGTATCGATGCCGCCAGGTGTTTGGCCGCATGTTCCACTGGCCCGGTGGTGCCATGATTGCGCTGATGCCGTAAAAGGAGGTTTCTGGAACCAACGAGCTTGGCGGCTACCACTGAGCGGGCGATTTCAAGAGAGGTTTTTTCGTCCGCATGGTATTGGGCCCGGCGAAGCAATACATTGCCCGACTTCTTGCCTTGAAGCCGACCGTAAAAACGACCGTACTCAGTGAAAAATGCAAGATTCACACCCTTTTCACCACAAAACCCCATCAACGCTGGCGAAACCAGAACATTCCCAAAGCAAAACAGTCCGGAAACAGAATGTATTGGCACTTGCATCAGTTTCTGGCGCTCGTGCTCGATTACGACAGTCTCACGCTCCTTGTGAACATAAGAGCCCTGCCGGGTGACATATAGACTGTTCTGGAGTTTTTTCACTCGGTGTCTCCCTCGTCGAACAGATCATCGACATAACGGGTACTTCGGTCTTTGCCCAAGAGCTTTGGATTACATAAATCAAACAATGAGCAAGCATCGCACTTCTTCTCATAAGCGGCCTTTGGAGTCTGCCCGCTAACCAGAAGCTGGCGAACATCGGCAATAACCTGCCGGGTTTCCTTGCGTAGATCTTCGGAGAAGGTTACGTCATCCCGGTGGCGGGTTTGCCAGTACCAAAGCGCCCCGCCCCGAACAGGCCGGCCTTGCATCTCTTCAAGACACAATCCCTGAGCGCAGAGCTGAATCCGATCCCAGTTATCCTTTTTCGGCTTGCCCCTCTTGTACTCCACCGGTTTCATGTCACCAGTGGACAGGTCGATTTCGACCAGGTCTAGTTTCCCAGTGATGCCAATAGATTCCGCACTGACCAGAACGCCACGCTCATACCGGATACCTTTGCGGGTTTCCGGCTCACCTCGGTCAACCCGTTGGTGAAGCACTTGCCCCTGGGCTGTCAGCCAGTTTTCCGCCCATACCTGCTCATTGTGTATGAGCGCACACTGCCTCGGACAAAAGGCGAAATGCTGCAGCGCTGAAAGTGGTATGAGCTTTTCGTCCTGCATAGGTTGGTGGCCTCTCAGGCGGCGAACTGAATCACCTCTACCTCATGATTCTGTTTGATAGCCTCCTCCACCATGCTCAGAATCTTTGCCGAGATAGCATCGTCGAGGTAATACTCGCCGCAGATTATCACAAATCTCAGCGGGCACATTTTTGACAACGATGGTTGCCTCTCCTCGTGTCATGGTGACAGTGGTAGTGCCGGGATGGGTTGCCCCGTTCCTACAACTTGCGCATTTCATTCAGTTTCTCCGGTTTGAATAGTGAATGTGACCTCTTCCGAAGACAATGACCTTTCGAGCATGCGCCTAAGCGCATGACCACTGAACCTGACTGCCGAACATTGTTTCATCCCTGGAGTACTCTCCTGACTATCTATACTGAATGGGGCAAGCGGTTCCCCCGCTAGTCCAGATACTTGATTAACTCTACACCATCCGGCAATTCGTCTGCGTTCACGACTAGCTCGTAGTCGCTGAAATCCCTGGCAGGCCCCTCAGACTTCCGTTTAACATCAACCAGTTCAAACAGTTTTCTGGCCGGCGCATTACCGAGCGCCGACTCGTGTTTGAACACCAGCAACGCGCAAGGTGACATTTCTCCCCGACCGGCAGAGCGATCATGGTCCAGCATGTTAACCAGCGCATCCCAGAACAATCTCAAATCCTCTTCACCAAAACCTGTCTGCTTGGCGAGATTTGCCGAGATAAATCCATGGCAGCGGTATAGGCCGTACGGGATTGTGAACTTCCGTCCCATCGTGCGGTTGTCACCACTCTGCGCCTCGGCCTCTTTTTCGGTGGTTACGGCCATCCTTGTAATACTGTGCTCGGCGCTTACAACCGGCTCAACACTTCGGGCGAAATTCATCTGAACAGGGCCGCGAACCTGACCGGTGTTTACATCTGTAGACATGACGGCTCCGAAGGTACGGATATCAAAGAAGTTCTGACACATCCACTGGGTTACTTGTCTGGCATCCTCTTCCTTTTTGGGCAGCTTCTTTGACTCGTGTTTCAATTCCAGTGCTTCGTATGCTCGCAAGTTGTTCTTGTTCAACACCGCCTTTTCTTTGATGTAGATCTCGAACGGAGGAGTTTCCTCTTTCACCATGCCAACGTAGTTACGTACTTTGCGCTTCAGGCACACATCGGTGACCAACCCTTGACCGGTTTCGGCATCCACCCGTGGCAGATTGCCTGCATCCGGGTCGCCGTTGGGGTTTCCATCTTTCACATCAAAGAGGTACACAAATTCGTAACGGTTATTCAGGCTCATGCTTCGACTCCTTCTGATTCATCACGGGCTTGTTCTTTAGACTGTTTAGTAAAAAGTGCTTGTCTCTGGTGGTAGTAACCGATGGCGAATAATCCCTGCTCTTCCAAGCTAAGGTGAGCGGGGAATTCGTTGATGTCTGCCATGATTTCTGCAATGCGCTTTTCCGCGACCACCCGCTGTCCCTGATGCGACAGTTTTTTAAGATGATGGGCGTGCAACCGCATCAAGGTTCCGAAAACAGATTTCGGACTACAACTAGCACTGCTGTAGTATCGATCCCGGATGGTTGCATTCAGCCCCGGATTGGCATCCGATTGCAGCTTTTCCAGCACGGCAAACAGGCTTCCCAGACGATAACCAATCCGCTTCTCTTGGGGGTTATAGGCCATGGTGATTTCCTTATTGGTGAGATTCTGATGACGATAAGAGCGGTTCAGGAAGGCTTTGATCAATCGCGCCCGATAGGGAGTAACCTCGCCCTGCTCAGCTTTGATGCGCTTGATTACACCTTGCATAAGACTTGCCGGTAGTGGTAACCCCATTAGAATGGCACGCACCGTTTCACCGACCAGATGAGGTGTCAGGTTTTCATCTTTTCCCAACAGTGCCGTTGAGCGTAGCAGTGGTTTCAAAGGTGGATAGTCGGCGTTCTTGCTGGCGATTTCGATATCGCGGAACCATTGGGCCAACTGCCCACTGAATTCCGCCACTGTGCCCACCTGCCAAAATCGGACAGCAATCCGGGCTGCGTTGGGGGAAAGGCCAAGAAGATAAAAGCGCGCCTTGCCATCGCCCTCCATGAATGCGCCGGTGTGTAGACTTTCAAAAAGCTGTCTGACCGCCCGGGCGCCACTGTCTGGGTCATCCTTGGGTGAATCGTTGAAGAACGACTGGAAACTGCTCTCGAGGAAGTTCTCGCTTGATGACCACCAGACAACGGATGTCTCATTAAGCTGCAATCGCTGTGCGCTGTTGGTTCGCAATAGCTGGTTCAGAGCCGTGGTGTACTTAAAGGCCGCTTCTTCACCGACTGGCGCATTGTTTCCCTTTTCTTTTCCCCAGGAATTGAAAGAGTCGATATTGAAGGACACGATATTTGCACCGGCCATCTGGGCACCCCAGACACCTTTTACGGCTGGGTGCAAACGCGCAATTTTGGTTCTTTCACCGGTTACCAGGCAGATGCCATCCTGATTCTCGTTGTCCAGCGGCCGCTCGCCGATCCATTGGCGCACACCCGGCGACTGGCAAACGAGGTTATTGTCAGTGCTTAACTGAAAGGTGAGATTGCATCCGGAAATTTTCAGGCATTCCTGAAACTCAGGTGTCCGCCGGATTTTCTCTTTCTCTGCTTCATCGTGCAGAAAGGCATGAACTGCCCGAACACCGCCATCTCCCGGCAAGTCGGCGCAAAGGCGACTCACCAGGTCGATAAAAGCCAGGTGCTGTTTGCCTGCCATTTCTACTTCCTTCGCGCTGGGCTCTGATCCTGGCTTGGCTACCTTCGGCTGATTCAACACATAGCCAAAATGGTCCCAGAGGCAGTAGGCTGTTTCGTAGGACTTGGCACCACTGCGCTTCATCCCCTGTGGCACAGTGAACGTCCTGGCTACGGGTTTGCCTTTTTCCTGAAACTCACGGGTATCCTTTAACTGAACAAACTCCCCTTCAGGACTGAGGACAATGACAAATGGAATCTCCTTCTCTTCAAACCCTACCGGTGGTAACGGGCTGCCCGCAGTCTTTTTTCGGTCGTAGTACTCACACAATGCCTGCAGAATCATCCCCTCACCTCCCCGCTGTCGCGGTCGGGCACATCCACTACACCGTTCTGTATTTTCGCCCTGAAGAACAAGGGGCGCGGCGCGGTCGGCTCGGAATAGTCCAGGTCATATAACATAAACCCGAGGTCCGACGACTCCTGGATTGGTTTAGGACCGCCACTGGCATCCGCCAGAGCAAAATCACAACTGAACTCGCGGCACCCCAGATAGGGCTGATTGAAGCACTGCCCTTTCTCTGCGCGGCGGCGAAACATATCAGCAAATTTGGCTGCTGAGTCCTGCGGACCGGCTTTGTCCGTCATGTGGAACTCACCGTGGAGTCGATATCGAACATCTTTCAGCAGCAGGCTGGCCCGTTGCTGTCTCTGTTCATCCACATAGATTCCAAGATGCCCTTCACCGCTAGTCATTGCTGACTTCGCAGAGCGTGCTGAAACGATGGATTCCACCTCATTGCGCCGCAGGTTCATCCACTTGATCGGATTGAGCACTTCTATTCGCGTGACCTGCCACTGAATCGCCGGCTTCCAAAGGATGGCCTCAAAAATAGCCCTGGCGGCAGACGGGGTAATCACGTCATAACTTACCCGCTCTACCTTCATCTCCGGCCTGGTGAAACAGGCGAACTCTCCACTGACTTCAAGGCAAAAACCCATAAGCCCTCCTATATAACGGTAGACTCGGCAGGAAGCAGGCTGTCCGGTGCCTGAACACCCCAGACCGAGTGGTAATGACTGGATTCAACAACAAATTTACCAGCACATTCGTAGATCGCCCCCACCCCGTACAACTGTTTAGCGAGTGCCTCCGGCAATGTAACGCTGTATCTCTGCAGTTTCCGGTGAACCCACTTCTGGGAGCCGTCCTGATCCAGCATGGCCAACCACTGATCGATAGGCGTTTCTCCACATCCTTTTGGGCAGAACGGGACAATCACACCAATGCCCTTTTCGTCGATCAAACGGAACTTCTCCGACGCTTCCCGAAACTGAATACCCAAAGGCGTATCGGGGGAATTCTCTGCCTTCAGAAGCCAGCAAATACCATGCTTGTCGCGGTCTCCCTGCGCGTTTAGGTCTGTGAAAAATGCTTGTATTGCCCGAGGGCTAAGCGGGTCGCTCAATTGCCCACTCCTGAGCAGCTTGATGGTCACTTGTGCGGCTTGCCTGAGATAACCCGGAGGAGGGAGTTGTTCTGGCTGGAACACTACAACCCGACCCGGCTCTGGCAATCGCCCCTCCCGATTACACCGACCGGCCGCCTGGGCGATGGAATCAAGCCCCGCCATGGCCCGGTAGACCACCGGAAAGTCAACATCCACGCCAGCCTCGATCAGTTGGGTACTGACTACCCGCAAAGGCTTTGCAGATTTGGTTTGCCGTTCGGAAAGCTTGTGGCGAATTTTCCGGAGGACTGCGGAGCGATGTTCGGCACACATATTGGCGGACAGGTGATAGGTATCACCCTCTTCCGGCAATAGCTCATAGAGCGTTCTCGCATCCTGACGCTTGTTAACCACGACCAGCACACATTCCTCTTCCGCCAGTTGACCTGCCAACGACTCCCAGGATGTTTTCTCGTCAGGGTCCAACGGCATCTCAACTTTCACCCGTTTCAGTTGATCAGCGAGCACGGCTGGCTCCGGAATAATTTCACGGATGTTGTCGAGGCCGGTGTGGAGAACACCGCCAAAGGGATCCACCTGTTTTCCGAGGTCCGGCTGAGTGGCTGTACAGAGCACCCAGGTCACACCAAAGTGATCACTCATCTGCTGCATTACACGTGTGATCGGTTCGTGAAAGTCACGGGGGATTTGCTGGGCTTCGTCCAGAATCACAATGCTGTTTACCAGATTGTGCAGTTTCCGACAGCGGCTGGTTCTACTGGCAAACAGGGATTCGAACAACTGAACGTTGGTGGTGACAATCAACGGGGCATCCCAGTTCTCTGCGGCTAGCCTCAATCCGGCGTTTTCGGCGCCCGGATCAACGTCCAGACTGCTGTGATGCTCCAGAACAGCTTCATCGCCCAGAAACTGCCGGAAAACTCCAGCATTCTGCTCAATAATGCTGGTGAACGGGATAGCATAGACAATTCGGGACTTACCGTGCAGCCGGGCATGTTCCAGCGCAAATCCCAGACTGGCAAGCGTCTTTCCGCCACCGGTAGGCACGGTCAGACTGAATAATCCGGGCGCTTCAGCCGCACCCTGCTGGCAGGCGTCGAATATCGCCTTACGAGTCCTGTTTAGTTCGGTATCAGCCGCAACGTGCAGAAGGTTCCGCATTCTCTCGAAATATATTGGGTGCAGGTCAAGCAGTTTCGGCGACCTTCCACGCTGATTAACCCGTTCCGGTGCCATGTAGCTTTCAGTGTCCAGAAAGTCGGCATCCACAAGGCACGAGAACAGTAATCGCATCCACAGACTGACTGAATGGGGATTCTGCGCCGGGCACGGAACACTGGGTTGATCAGCATTAAGCAGGTGTTCAGGAATCTCTGCGGCCATAGATTCCGAATACTCCTGTGCTGCCTCTCGCAAACGAAACTGTAACGAACCGCGGCCTCCAGACCAGTCAGGCAATCCTGCATGATGCCCCGCAATGAGATACGCAATGATGTAACCGGGCACAGATGGCCATTGGTGGGTTGCATGAACCGCGCCCGCCGTGGAATGCGTGACCCTTTGCGGACTCTCCACATGGGCATTCTCACGCTCATAACCTGATGCATCACGAATATACTTCTGAAAGGCCCCACGATACTTCCCAAAATCATGCCAAAGCCCGGCGGCAGTACCCCAACCAGCAGACTGAAATTCCGCTGCATTCGCACCACTGAATTCGGCCACTTTCTGAAGATGCTCCTCCAGACCATGAGGCTCCAGCCATTCTCCGGTGCGATTGTCCAGCTTCACGTGGGCAACATAATCGTGATTACACATACCGCTCATCAAGACCTTTCCTTGTTCATTCGATCCCAGCCTATTCCACCCACTGCCCCAAGCACCGCACCACTGATTAAATTATCAGTACATCCCCGCCATCTTCCGTATCCTCAGAATTACTTCCTCCCTGAGCTCCGGTGGCCCGAGCACTTCCACATCAGCCCCATACCGCAAAACCTCCATCGCAATTTCTCTCTCATCCGAGTACGGCACTTTCAGGTGGTAGCCGTCCTGCCGCCATTCCCCTACCTGCTCGGCGTGCCAGGTTTCATCCGCTACCCATTGGGCTGAATGGTCTGAAAACCTCAGATGCGCAGTGCCTTTGGGGGCACCGCCAAAGATGCCAAAGCTGGAGAATGAAAACGCGTCGAGTTCCTCAACCGCCAGCATCTGCGCATCGACATCGTTTATGTCGGGCTCGGCTATCCGATCCAGCGAGAACAGGCGAAGTTCGTTGGCCTGGCTGCATTGCGCCAGCAGATACCAGTTCGAGCGATAGTGCAGTAATTTCTGCGGATGAACGTTGCGGAGCTTGCTGCCGGTGCCACTACGGGCTGCGTAGCAAAAGGTCAGTTGCTTACCTGATAACGTGGCTTCGGCGACCGGATCAAAAATCTGATGGGCGGCGTGGCGTGCCTGGATCGGTTGGATCTGGATGCGCTCGCTGATTCGCTCCGCCCCATGGCCAGACTCCCCCAACAGGTGTCGGATACGCTCTTTGAGCGGTGCAAGGCGGTTACTGATCAGGCCCGGTTGTACGTTCTCCAGCAATTGCTCGCAGGCCAGTAGCGCATAAAGTTCGCTTGGATTCATCCAGAAACCGGGCAGTTCAAAAACCGGCGCCCGGGGGTCGTAACGGTGCCCGTTATGATCACGGCAATATTCGAGGGGCGCGCCCAGCGCGTCACGGAGGTATTCGAAGTCTCGGGTTATGGTGTTGCGGCTGGCTTCCAGTGCCTCCATGAAGGTTCGCATGGGGACCGGGTGCCGGGCGTTTCGCAATAGTTCGTGAATTCGATAAATACGATCAAAACGTGACACTCAGACTCCCTGTGCTCAAAAGACGGACTACTCAAACATTACAAAAGCCTAGCCGCGAGAAGCCGTAACCGCCACAGGGATTTTATCAGGTCGTCAGCTCAATCCCGGAACTGCGCCTTGTCCAGCCCGTACTTTTTCATCTTGTCGTACAGCGTCTTGCGGGCGATGCCCAACTGGACCATGGTGTCCTTGATGCTGCCATGACAGGTATTGAGCGCGCTGACGACGGCTGAACGTTCAAAGTCGTCCATCATCTCGGACAGCGTCTGGCGCCCGGACACATTGGCGGTGAAGGAGGAGTCGTTTTCGTCCAATGCGACCGGCCCCAGCAAAACGTAGCGTTCGGCCAGGTTTCTCAACTCCCGCACGTTCCCCGGCCAGCTATGTTGCATCAGACGCGCGGCCTGGCTGGCATCCAGGGGTATGCTCTCGCGGTCGTATCGGGCGGCCGCAATCAGCACGAAATGGTGGAACAGCACGGGAATGTCGTCCTTGCGCTCACGCAGTGGCGGAATATCCAGCTTCACCACATTCAGCCGATAGTACAGGTCGGCCCGGAACTCGCCCTCATCACTAAGCTGCTTCAGGTCGGCCTTGGTGGCAGCGATGATGCGTACATCCACATCCTGTACCTGGTTGCTGCCCAAGCGCTCTACACGTTGTTCTTCGAGCACTCTCAGCAACTTGACCTGCAGGGCCATGGGCATGCTTTCCAGTTCGTCCAGGAACAGGGTGCCCTTGTGAGCGTACTCGATTTTACCGATGCGGCGTTTGTCCGCACCGGTAAAGGCACCCGCTTCGTGGCCGAAAAGCTCGCTCTCGATCAGGTTCTCGGGTACCGCGCCGCAGTTAATGGCGACGAAATTGTGAGTGCTTCGGGGGCTGTTCTCATGGATATAGCGGGCCAAGGCATCCTTCCCCGAACCCGTCTCGCCGTGCAACAGAATATTGGCGGAGATATCCAGCACCGGATCGATGGTTGCCATCACTTTCTGCATACCGGCTGAATCCCCCAGAATCCTGGGACCCGGCCGGGCCAGGTGCTTCAGTTGGGCTTTCAGCCGTCGGTTTTCCAGTGCCAGGTGACGTTTTTCCAGGGCGTGGCGAAGCAGCTCCAGGAGTTCGTCGTGATCAAAAGGCTTTTCGATAAAATCGTAGGCGCCTTGCTGCATGGCGGTGACGGCCGTGCTGATATCGCCCTGCCCGGTCAGAATAATCACCGGGATGGTGTCATCCTTGGCGCGAATCCTGTCGAGCATTTCCAGGCCATCCATTCCCGGCATATTGTAGTCACATAGCACCACGCCCTCGTAGTCCTGTGTAATGTTTTCAAGGCCAGATCGTGCATCCTCGAAACAGGCAACGGATAGATCTTCTAACGTAAGGGTCTGCGCGATGGCCTTGCGGATATGCGGGTCATCGTCCACAAAAATTACCGACGCCTCTGTCATTCGGTGGCCTCCCGCTTTCTGAGTGTTAATACGAACTCCGCGCCCGGTCCGTCGCTCCGGTTACGCCCCGTCAGGCTGCCGCCCAGCGCATCCACGATCTGCCGGGATATTGAAAGGCCCAGACCCAGCCCCTGCTTCACCGATTTGGTGGTGAAAAAAGGTTCGAAAATCCGCTCCGTACTGCCCGGCAGGCCCGAACCATTATCCCGCACAAGGCAATACCAATGCCCGTCATCTTCTTCCACATCAATGGTGATCTTCGGCTGCTCTCTGCCTTCGACGGCCTGAATGGCGTTTGCCACCAGGTTTACCATGACCTGTTCGATCCGGATCAGGTCTCCATGGCACTGCACTGGCTGTTCCGGGCGGTGCCATTGAATGGAGATATCGGACCGGCTCTCCTGCGCCGCCATTATCTTCAGGGCGCCGTCAACCGATTGCCGCAAATCAACCAATGCCGGTGGCCCTTCCGATTTGCGGGCAAACACCTTGAACTGACGGGTAAGCTCCGCCATTTTGTCACACAGGGTGATGATCTCCGAAAGATTGGCATCCACCATCTCCGTCGTCCCCTTCTCGAGGAACCGGCGACTGTTGCGGGCATAGGTCTGAATCGCCGTCAGTGGCTGGTTGATTTCATGGTTCAGGCCCGCAGACATCTGGCCAAGCACCGCCAGCTTGGCCGCCTGGATTAACTCGTGCTGGGTTTCACGGAGTTCATCGCGGGTTTTCTCCCGCTCGCGGATTTCATCCAGAAGTTGCTGGTTGGAGCGCTCAAGCTCCGCCGTTCTGCTGGCGACACTGCGCTCGAGCTGCTCTCCCCGGTAGGCCAATTCCGCCTCCCGGCGGTAGCGCTCGCGCAAATACAACGACGCGAGCAAACCCACCACGAAGATCGCCACGCCCACCGCCGCAAACCCGAGCCGACTCCACACAACAGAGCGGGTACTGACCATGACTTGCAGCGTCCAGTCCAGGCGCGGCAGGGGTGTTCGCACTCTGAGATATTCGCGGCTCTCTCCATCGTTGTGAATACGCATGGTCCCTGCCTTGTCGGAAAGCCCCCAGGGTGATCCCAGGCTGTCGAAATCAATCGGCGAAAGCTCACGATCAGGGTAACGCTGGCGAGACAGTTCACTGGGAGCGCCTGCATTCTCACCAGTAAAGTTCCGGTACAGCCACTCGCTCTTGCTGGACAGGAAACTGATACCAGCGTCGTCCAACACCACCATTTCCGAATCCTTCAGTGAGGCGGGGCGCCGCCACTGGGACTCCAGTTCATGCACCAGAACTTTCATGGCGATAACACCCAGGATCTCGCCGCTGTCACCGCGAACAGGATGGGAGAAGTACAGGCCACGGACATCGGAGGTGATGCCCAGGGCAAAATAGATGGCGGAATCCCCGCTTGCCATGGCGTCCTGAAAATAGGGCCTGAAATCAAAGTTGCGGCCCACGAAGCTGTCCCTGCGCAGATAGTTGTTTGCCGCAATAGTCGTTCCGGAGGCATCCATAAGATAGACGTCCGAACTGCCGACGATGGTCGCCATTCGCTGCATCTGGTCGTTAGCTCGCAAGAGTGTCCCTGGGTCACCCGGTGATGCCAGAGCTTCGGCCAACAGCGGATGCTCGGCCATCAACTCGGGGATGGGTACATACCGGTTCAGCTCATTGGCGACGAGCTGGCGATAGCGAAACGACTCTTCCACGCTCTCCTGTTCAACCTGCCGGTAACCATACCAGCCACCCAAGATCCATGAGCAGGCCAGAGTCACCAGAAAAACAAGAAACGCGATAATGCGGTAGGACATACACTCCGGTTCCTGAAAAACCGTTGAAAGCCGCTAGAGTATAGCCCTGTCCAGGCCAGGGCAATCGAGTTTCACTCGGCCACCCTGCCCCGGACACTCCAGCCACTGTTGTTCAGGTACTGGCCGGGCGCAGCTTGCTCTGACGCTGCGCCAGGAACGCAACGACCGCCAGGGCAATACCACTCAAGTCCGTCCATAAACCGCCTTCGATCATCAGCAGCGCCGCACCAATCAGCAGAAGACGGGTGATCACACCAGCAGAGGCCCGGGCAAACCAGCCCAGCACACCACCGGACAGCATATACACCCCGAACAGGGCGGTGATCAGTGCACGGGCGATATCAAACCAGCCGGCATCCATCAGTAGCGCGCCATTGTAGAAAAACATGAAGGGCACGATGAACGCCGCAATACCAATGCGAAACGAGGCCACGGAGGTTTCCATCGCATTGGCGCCCGAGATTCCGGCAGCCGCGTAGGAGGCCAGGGCAACCGGCGGGGTAATGGCCGACACCACCGCAAAATAGAACACGAAGAAATGCGCCGTCAGCGGTTCAATGCCCAACTGTACCAGCCCCGGAGCGACCACCGACGCGGCAACCGCGTAGGCGGCGGTGGTGGGCATGCCCATACCCAACAGGATGGAAATGAACATGGCGAAGATCAGCGCCAGTAACTGACTGGCCTCGGCCACGTCCAGCAGCAACACGGAGAACCGCGCCCCGACACCGGTCAGGGAAATGACGCCCACGATCACACCGGCCGCCGCACACACCACGATAATCTGGATAGCCATGTAGGATGCGACTTCCAGCGCTTCAAGAATCTTCCGTATGCCCATCTTGTTGGGTGAGAACCAGCTGACAACAGCGGCAGATACCGTTGCGAGCGTACCGGCCCGGATCACCGAATAGCCCATAAACAGGGCCACAATCAGAATGATGATGGGCACAAACAGGTAGCACTGTTTCACCATGGTCTTGAGCTTGGGCAGCTCATCCTCGCGCATGCCACGCATGCCGGTCTTCGCCGCCTCAAAGTCCACCATGAAATAAACCGAAGCGAAATAAAGGATGGCCGGGATGATCGCCGCAATGGCAATTTCTGTGTAGGGAATACCGGTGATCTCAGCCATGATGAAGGCGCCCGCCCCCATAATCGGTGGCATGATCTGCCCACCGGTCGAGGCCGCCGCTTCCACGGCCCCTGCCGACCGTTTGCTGTAACCTACCTTTTTCATCAGCGGAATGGTCAGGGAACCGGTGGAGACCACGTTGCCGGCGCTGGTTCCGTTGATCATACCCATCAGACCGGAGGCAAAAATCGACACCTTGGCTGGGCCACCCCGGGTGCGGCCCGCCGCGGCAAAGGCGAAATTCACAAAATAATCGCCCACTTTTGACGCCTGCAGGAAGGCAGCAAAGATGATAAACAGGATGATATAGGTCGATGACACGGCGGTGGTTGGGCCGAGGATACCAGCGTCGGTATACACCTGACTGAAAAAGCGCTGGACCGACAGGCCCGGATACCCCAGGAAGCCAGGCAGATAGGGCCCAAGGAAGACATACACCAGGAAGACCAGCCCGATAACGACCAGAGCCAGACCTGCCACCCGCCGAGTCAACTCCATGATCAGGGCCGTGCCGGCAATGGCGGCGAATGAAATGCCGACCGGCGCAAACGAGGTGCCCGTGGACATGCGCATGGAGGTGTTATAAACCACCAGGAAATAGGCGGCGACCGCCACCGAACACACAATCAGCACCAGATCCGGCACACTGAAGCGGGAACGCTCACGCTGGTGAAACCAGCTCATCACGATACCAGTCGCACTGGCGACCAACAGCGGCCAGCCGAAGTGCCAGGTTTCGAGGTCAACAGGAATTCTTAGCGCGCCACCCAGAATCATCTGGTGGAACGAAAATGTCTGGTACAGCGCGTATACAGCCGGCACCATGGCCAAGGCGCCGATCCAGGTCGTCCAGCGATGGCGTGCGGGACCTTCTTCGGCGGAGACAAAACGGGCACCGGCAAACAGGATGAAGCCCAACACCAGCGCGCCCGCAATGTGCACAATCCGGAACGACCAGGTTTCCAGCGGTGCGATGTTCAAGCTGTAAAGATGAAACGACGAGTAGGCGATAGCCAGCAACGTCACAAATTTCAGCATGCCGCCTTTAAACAGCCGGCGATTGGCCTCGACCGGTTCTTCATCGACATCGTGGGCCAGGACGTGGTCATCGCCAATGTCATTCACCGGGTGTTCTTCGGGGTGTTGTTTGTCAGTCATGATAGACCCTGCTCACGGGAAAACGGGGCCGGCTGTTCGCCGGCTTTGCTCAGGAGAGCCACCGCAGTGGCTCTCCTGCACACACGATGGTTACTGATTGATCTTGCTGTCTTCGATCGTGTAGCCGTTTTCGTTGAACCAACGAGCTGCGCCGGGATGCCATTGCAGGACGTTGTTCTTCGTGTAGTTTTCCGGAACGGAGTTTTTGGCGGCCTTGTGGATGGACACCATCTTGTCGTTGTTCTCCATGGTCAGCTTGGTAATTTCATACACAAAGCTCTCCGGCATGTCGCAGTTGACCATGGCGAAGTTCCACATGGACACCACGCGGGACGGCTCATTCAGGGACTGGTAGGTGCTGGCTGGAATGGTGAATTCCGATACGGGGAAATTATCCGTCACCTTCTTCGCCTCTTCATCCGTCATGCCGATGATGGTCACATCGGTCTGTACTTCCAACTGGCTGACCGCCGGAATCGGAATGCCGGCTGCAAAGGCCACCACGTCAATCAGGCCATCCTGCAACTGCCCACCCAGATCGGACCAGCTACCGTTACGGCGCTCAAAATTGACGCCCAGGGTTTCCATGATGCGGGGGAAATAGGTATCGGATGTGGAGCCGGCCGGCCCGAATCCAATGGTGGCACCGTCGGGAATATCAGAGATGGACGTGATGCCGGAACTGGAAAGTGCGGTTACGGAAAACGGCGTTTCATACATGGGAAACATCGCGCACACATTGTCCATTTTCATGCCCGGTGCCAGTGGGCTGTTACCGTCGATGGACTCTTGCGCCGGCCCCATGGTGGTCAGGCCGAACTTCAGATCGCCAGTATGAACCAGCGCCATATTCTGCATCGGGCCACCGGTGATTTCGGCACCGCCGGACACGCCCAGATTCTCGGCCACAAAGTTTGCCCATCCGGACCCATACGCGAAGTAGGTCCCCCCCTGACTTGCGGTACCGACCGTGAAGTTATCCGGCCAATCAGACCGGTCCTGTGCAATGGCGGGACTGGTGACCGCCAACGTTGAGACAAATGCCATGGCAATGACGGATTGGGTTTTCATAGAGAATGCTCCCATTTCGTTGTGTTTGTTGGGTGCTAGAACGGAGCCCAGCAGGTTCCGGTTGGACACTTACAGCAACGAACAGGAGCAACTAGCAGGCCAAATAGGATAAATAATTGATTTTAATGGAATTTACAAAACAAGGACGGGGCAGACTGAGCGCTAGCGGGTAATATTCCACCCATTTCCAGGAGGGTAATGGGTGGACATCCACCCATTTTGCATGACACAAACCGTGTAATCAGGCTTTACCCTGCTTACTGGAACTCGAATAGTTCTCCCAAACCAGAATCGCCGCAGCCAGATCTTCAAGCGAAACACCCACGGATTTAAACAGAGTAATGGCATCATTACCGGCGCGCCCAGTACGGGCACCACTTGCCAGTTCAGACAGCTCCGCCTGAATCTGTTCCATGTCAAAAACGCCGTCGTTCACAGCAAAGTGCAGATCTCCTGCTTCGCCTTTAGCGCCTGCATAGGAGTCAACAAAGACATCAGAACGAGCAACGCATTCGCTGTCGGTCTCCCTCATATCCTTACGAAATGCCCCCACCAGATCCAGATGCGTTCCGGGTTTCAGCCATTCACCCTGAATCATGGGTTTGGTTGAGAGCGTCGCCGCACTGACGATATCTGCCTCTGGAACCACCGAGGCCAGGTTGTCAGTGGCGGTGACGGACTCAAACGCCGCCTGCCCTTTGTTGTAACCCGAGTACAACCGCGCCAGGTCCTCCGCTTTACTCAGATTGCGGCCGTACACCACAACCCGGCGAATCGGCCGTACCGACGCATGGGCTTCAATCAACATTGGCGCCAGCTTGCCAGTGCCCACGACGACCAATGTCTCAGCATCTTCACGGGCCAGATAGCGGGCTGCCAGAGCGGAGGCCGCGGCAGTGCGGCGGCGGGTCAGCTCACTGCCATCGATACAGGCCAGGGGCTGGCCCGTGGCGCCGTCGCTCAGGAGGTAGACGCCGCTGATCGCGGGCATGCCATGATTCGCATTCTGGGGGAAAACGTTCACCATCTTCACACCAAGATAGCCCGGCTGTTTGCCCTGATCCTCCCAGGCCGGCATCAGCAGCATCGTGGCCTCCCCGTCCTGACGTTCAACCGCATGATGGTGGCGAGGTGGTGTTACGATACCGCCAGCGAAAGCACGTTCCAACTGGTCGACAAGCGCATTCCAGGGCAGGTTTTCGGCGACGACTTCAGAGTCGAGTATTTGCATACGTTGAGTTCCCGTTCAGGGTGCCTGCAAGCAGACACCCGCAATGAATGGTTTACCAGGACGGCCCACCAGTTATGCCCGGCAACCACATGACAGCCGGCTCATAGAAAAGCACCACTGCCAGCACGATCAACTGGATCACAATGAAGGGAATGACCCCGAGGTACATGTGTTTCAGAGTGATCTCCGGCGGTGTTATGGCCCTCAAGTAGAATATCGACGGTGCCAAAGGTGGTGTCAGATAGCTTGTCTGCAGTACCACGAGGAAGGCCACGCAGAACCAGATGTCGTCGAAGCCCAGGGCGCGGACGACCGGCATGGCAACCGGAATCACGATCAGCACGACAGACATCATGTCTAGCACGAAGCCCGCAAGGAAGGCAATCAACAGAATCAAGCCAATGATGGCCCAGGGCTCCAGGCCAGTAGCCATCAGCATCGACTGCACCGTCGCCATACCGCCGGCAGCGAAGAACACCCCGGCAAACATGTGGCCACCTAACAGGATCAGCAGGATCATCGCGGTAATGTTGACCGTGCGGCCGCAGGAATCCCAGAACACCTTCAGGTTCAGATTTCGGTAGAACGCAGACAATGCCAGCGCGCCGGCAGCGCCACACGCGGCGGCTTCAGTCGGCGTGGCCAGCCCCATCAGAATGGTGCCCAGAACCGTGAATATCAGGGCGGCGGTGGGAAGCAAGGCGTAGACGGTAACCTTCATCTTCTGGCCCAGGGTGTAATGTACAGCCTCGTCATCAACCCGTGGCGCCATGGAGGGCTTGATATAGGCGATAGCAATGATATAGATGATAAATAACACAGCCATCAACAGGCCCGGGATCAACAGGCCACTGAACAGCGAACCAACGGACACGCTGGCCACTGGACCCAGTACAACGACGGTAATGGACGGGGGAATCGCAGTTCCCAGGGAACCCGATGAACAAATGACGCCAGACATCAGGCTCTTGTTGTAGTGATGTTTCATCATCACAGGGATGGCCAGCATCCCGATAACCGCCTCAGTGGCACCCACGACGCCAGACGAGGCAGCAAAGATGGTGCCCAATACGATGGCGCCTACACCCAGACCACCGGGCAAGCGCACGGTCCACATATGGACTGCCTTGAACAGACGCTCTGCAATGCCGGACTTTTCCAACATGGCGCCCATAAATATGAACAGTGGGACTGCGGCCAGAATCGCGTTGGAAGCGGTATCCTCGATCTTGGTCAAAAGCTGGTACGGGGCAGTCTGACCGAACAGCATCAAGCCGAACACAGCCGCTACCAGAATCATGGAGAAGGCAATCTGGAAGCCCGCGAAGATCAACAACATCAACAGCGGGAACATCAACAACGACAGATAATCACTCATACCAACTCCTCCCGGTGCTGAGCTTCGCTGTCACCCTTGATCAGGGTGCGAACGGATTTCATAAGCTCAGCCAGCAGTTGCAGGCACATCAGAGAAAAACCAACACACCAGATCAGATAAACCGGCCATACAACCGGGTTCCAGGCTGAACGTCCGGAACGCTCGCCACTTTCCCAGGCATCGTAGAAGTACTTGAAGACTTCCCAGGTCAACCAGATCATCAAAGGCAGGAAGAGCAGGTAGCAGAGAATACGGATGGCGGCGTTCACGCGCGGCGCCAGCTTGAGGGTAATCACGTCCACGCTGACGTGCTGACCAATGCGAAGAGCGTTGGCCATGCCCAGCATGAAGATGGCACCCATCATCATATAACTTGTTTCAAAGGCCCATAGTGTTGGAGCGTCCAGTACGTAACGGCTGAAAACCTCATAGGCCAAGGCGGCGACCAACGGCAGGATGAGGACGGCCGCCAAATGCCCGGCGTACCTCGTGAGCCTCTCTATTAATACAATCAGTGTCATGAGCATGATCCGGCGAATAAAAAAGCCGGAGCAAGGACCTTTCAGCCCCTGCTCCGGTAACTGGAAACAGAAAATTAAAGTTCAGATTTGCCGACGTTCAGACGGTACTGAGGCCAGCTATCCATATCCTTTTTGAACTGACGCTGAGACTCAAGAACCTTGGCGAACCATTCGTTGTCCTTGGCTTTCTCGTCTTCCCACGCAGCGGTTTCTTCATAAATCTTCTGAATGAATGACGGTTCCAGGCGAACGATTTCGTTCGGCCCTTCTTCCAGCTCACGGTAAGCCTCCAGATCCGAGTAGGACGCGGCCAGCCAGGAGTCGAATACGGTCAGCTTTGCGGCCTCACGCATGACATTCTTTTGCTGATCGTTCAGTTCTGCCCATGCATCCTTGTTGACCTGGCACTCCAGTACACCACCAGACTGGTGAACGCCGGGCACGATGACGTACTGAGCCACGTCCTGGAAGCCTGTTGGCTTGTTCATTTCAGGGCTGCCCCACTCGGCGGCATCAATTACGCCACGCTCCAGTGCCGTGTAGATATCGGAACCGGCCATAACCACGGTAGATGCGCCCAGACGCGAGGCAATTTCAGCCCAGGCACCCGAAGTACGAAGACGCAGTCCTTTAAAGTCTTCCAGAGTTTGCACTTTCTTGTTGGAGTGCAGGAAGATCTCGGTACCAAGAATGGTGCATGGGAACGCCACCACACCAAACTCTTCCATGCGGAACTCTTCGTACAGCTTGGCGCCACCGCCCTGGTACATCCACAGCATGAATTCTTCCGGCGTCAGGCCGCTTGAGTGGCCGGCCAGCAAAGCTGCGGTGGGGTCTTTGCCGTAGTCGTAGGCCAGATAGTTGTGACTGACCTGAGCCACGCCACTTTCAACCGTCTCCGTTACCTTCAGAGCGCTACCCAGCGTGCCGCCAGGGAACACCTGTAGTTCGATTTCCCCATCGCTTAGCGACGTAACATGATTAGCGAAATCCTGAGCATCACGTTCCAGCCAGGGCCCACCACTCCAGGGAGTGGCCATGCGCCAGGACTTGTCTTCGGCTTGAGCCGGAGTAACGCTGGCTGCAACGGCAGCGGCCAACAGCGCTGCGGACGCGAACTTATGCATCTGTTTCATAGTTGTGCCTTTCTTTGTTTTACGGTGGGTAGATCCTGCGAGTCGCACGTTGCGCGCTCGTCAGGAAGAGAACTCTGTCTGCATCTCATGCGCCCGATTGGCACAGGCGATCATTGCCCTTTCAAATATTTCAGCCAGGCCCGCTGCCTCAAAACTCATAACAGCCTGTTCGGTCGATCCATTTGGAGACATCACGTTTTTCTTCAGCTGCGCCGGTGATTCATCGCTCGCCAACGCCATGCTGGCAGCACCAAAGCCGGTTTGCAGGGCAAGACGGCGAGCCGTGTCGCGGGGTAGCCCCAGATTGACACCGGCTTCTTCCATGGCTTCAAAGATCTGGAAAAAGTAGGCCGGGCCACTGCCGGAAACGGCGGTGACCGCATCCATCAGCGATTCTCTCTCAATCCATTCCACGCGACCGACAGCGCCCAACAACTCGCCGGCGCTGGTGCGCTGATCATCAGACACACGGTCGTTGGCCCAAAGGACAGAAGCACCAGCACGAACCAGGGCGGGCGTATTGGGCATGCAACGAACGATGGGCAGGCCCCCGCCAAGCCACGTATCGATGTTTTCACCCAGGATCCCTGCAGCTACAGATATAATGAGCGGCGCTGATTCGCGCGCCTGGATGGCACCTTTGAGCGGCTCGCACACGGCCTTCAGGATCTGCGGTTTAACCGCCAGAACCAGAATGTCTGCGCTCTCGGCGGCCTTTTGATTGTCTGCATGAGAATGGATGCCATATTTCTCGCGAATCGCATCCTGCGCGGCGCTATCCGGAGACGTGGCCGTAATGTTGTCGGCAGCCATACCGCTTTCAATCAATCCACCAATGATAGCGCCGGCCATGTTGCCGGCGCCCAAGAAGGCGACTGTCTGGTTCATGGTGTTGCTCTCTTGTTGCATGCCGGGCCGCCATGGAAAGGCTAGGTGACCCTGTGAGTGATCGTTCAGATAACATGACTTGATTGTCGTAAGTAGAACCCGCAACGGTCTTGTTCAGATCTGCGGTTTTTTTGATCGAAACTAAGAAACTTGCAATAATCACTATTGAAGCGATAGACGCATATGAATTGCAGGGATTGTGGTTTGCTGTTTGCATAGGAACTTATTACCTATAAGCTACCGTCATCATCAGCGAATGATTTTCGAATATGAATAGCCGCATCCGAACGCTACCGCTGGCCAACAGCTGCCTTCATCACGACCACGCATACCACCAGTTTGTAATCGCAATGACAGGGCGGGCAGAGTTTGAGATTGCCGGCAAGGGTGGACAGATAGATGCTTCCCATGGCTGCCTGGTGCCAGGCGGGGAAGTACACTTCTATGAAGGGATCGGCGAGAACAACCACGTTGTGGTCGACCTGCCCGCGGAACACGTTGACCCGAAATTGGTGCGATTATTCGATGACCCGCGCTATTTCGAGGCGGATTCCAACCTGCGTTTGCTTTTATCGTATATTCAACGGGAAGCGCCCATCTGGCAGATATACCCGGAAGCGACCGAAGGTATGGCACAAAGCCTGTTGGCCGCCCTGCACCACCGTACGTTCTCCACTGGCCCTACGCCCAACCAACTGAGCAAGCTTGATCTGGCGGCGCTGGATACGTTCATCCAAAAACACCTTCACGAGCCGCTTCCGGTCTCCAGGCTGGCTGGTGCTGTGCACCGGAGTGTGGGTCACTTTCACGTACTGTTTCGCGATGCGACGGGTGTAACTCCGTACCGATACGTATGCGCCATGCGCCTGAGTCGCGCTCGCGAGTTGTTACTGGAAACATCCTTGCCACTGACAGAGGTTGCCAGTCAGGTGGGATTTTCCAGTCAAAGCGCACTTACTCACGCCTTTCGGCGGCAGTATGGAGAGCCTCCGGGGCGCCTCCGCCGTCTACACTGAGCAAGCTGTCCCGACACCCGCTCTCAACGTTTACCACCGCCCCTGTAGCGTAGCGACAATGCGGCGACTGTCGGCATTGTCCCGGTGTTCGCACAGATAGATGTCCTGCCAGGTGCCAAGCGCAAGGCGTCCATCGTTCACTGGAATGGTCAGTGACGGGCCGACCAGAACGCTTTTGATATGAGCCGGCATATCATCCGGGCCTTCCATGGTGTGCTCATAGTGGGGCGCGTTCTCGGGCACCATCACATTGAAATGGCGCTCCAGATCGCCGCGCACATCCGGGTCGGCGTTCTCGTTAATGGCCAGGGAGGCCGAGGTGTGTTGGATAAACAGATGCAAAAGCCCCACCTGGCAGTTTTGCAGGGCCGGCGCCTGGGCCAGGATTTCATTGGTCACCAGATGAAAGCCCCTGGACTGGGGCGTTAGGTCTATAAAAGTCTGATCCCAGATCATGTCCAACCTCGTTTCTATTTCTGCCGGTCGTCCCAGGGATGAACGGGCACTACATCGTCGCCCACATCTCCTTCATAGCTGCTGCGGAAATAGTCCATCGCCTTCTCCGCCTCGCTAAGCTCGTCGAATCGGGCAATGTGGTAAATAGCCTCGCCCTCGTTTACCAGCGGCAGGTTGTTTACACAGATGACGATACCGGAACAGGGTGATGTCACGGCGGTTTCAGACTCGCCGAATGGGTCGGCCACCATGGCCAGCTTCTGACCTTTACGAACTTTCTGGCCAAGACTGGCAACCGGGCGCATGATGCCATCAATATCGGTACGCACCCATTGCGAGTTCGCAGCCGTTTCCGAACGCTTCCTGGGGGCCTTGGGGCCTTTCTTCGCGGGAATCATCTCCAGTTCCCGCATCACCCGGATGACCCCTTTGACGCCGCTGGAAATCACCACATCGTCAAATCGGAGGGCTTCGCCGCCCTCGAATGTCACTACCGGAATATCCTGAGAGTCAGCATAGGCCCGAAGGCTGCCCTCCCTCAAGCTGGCGTTGATGATGATGGGCGCACCAAAGGCCTCAGCCATACGAATGGTTTCCGGGTTTTTGAGTTCCGCGCGAATCTGCGGCAAATTGAATCGGTGTATAGCGCCCGTGTGCAGGTCGATAATGTGGGAGACATTTTCCATGATCTGTGTGCGCAGCAGGTAGGCGATACGGCCGCCGAGGGAGCCGGTTTCACTACCCGGGAAACAGCGGTTCAGATCGCGGCGATCCGGGAGATAGCGGGTACGCTGAACAAACCCGAAAATGTTCACGATGGGAACTGCCACCAGCGTGCCCCGCAAATGCCGCAGAGCCGAGTTGGTCAGCACGCGGCGCACAATCTCGACGCCGTTGATTTCGTCCCCGTGTATCGCTCCGCAGACCATCAGTACAGGCCCACTCCGGCGGCCATGAACCACTTCAACGGGTATATGCAGAGGCGTGTGGGTGTATAGTTTGGCAACCGGAACTTCCACTGTTTGTCGCGTTCCCGCCTTGATTTCATGGCCGGCGATCACAAACGGCGCCCGAGAGGCCATATTAGCCTCTCCCCTTGGTGCGGGTTTTCCAGGGCTTCTGGTTTTTCTCGGTCCAGTTGATGATCATGCCAGCGACGTTTTTGTTGGTGGCATTTTCGATACCCTCCAGGCCCGGTGACGAGTTCACCTCCATGACCAGAGGCCCACGGCTGGAGCGCAGCAGATCCACACCGGCCACGTTCAGGCCCATGGATTTTGCCGCCGTGATCGCCGTTTTGCGTTCTTCGGGGGTTATCCTCACGAGCGAGGCTGTACCGCCCCGGTGCAGGTTGGAACGGAACTCGCCTTCCCCACCCTGGCGCTTCATCGCCGCGATCACCTTGTCACCAATCACGAAACAGCGGATATCGGCGCCACCGGCTTCCTTGATGAACTCCTGCACCAGGATGTCCGCTTTCAGGCCCATGAAGGCCTCAATGACGCTTTCCGCAGCTTTGCGGGTTTCGGCCAGCACCACGCCAATGCCCTGAGTACCCTGCAGCAATTTAATAACGACGGGAGCACCGCCCACCATCTGCAGCAGTTCCGGTACGTTGTCCGGCTTGTTGGCGAAGCCTGTCACCGGCATGCCAACGCCCTTACGGGCCAGCAACTGCAATGAACGCAGTTTGTCCCGTGAGCGGGTAATGGCTACGGACTCATTGACGGGGAAAACACCCATCATCTCGAACTGCCGCAACACGGCCGTCCCGTAGAAGGTCACAGACGCGCCAATACGGGGGACCACCACATCGAAATCTTCCAGCACCTCTTCATGATAATGAATCTTTGGATCGGCGGAGTTTATATTCATGGAGCAGTGAAGACAGTCGATCACCTTCACTTCATGGCCCCGGTTGATACCTTCCTCTACTAGCCGACGTGTTGAGTATAAATGACGGTTACGCGACAGAATCGCAATCTTCATTATTTTGTCCTTAGGGCCGGCTCACCGGCAAGGTAGGAACATTCAGGGAGAACAATGGCACGCCCGGCCATTGCGGTTCGACCAAGCAGCATACGGAAACGCATGGAGTCACGATTGGTCAATGTCATTTCGATGGGCCACTCGATGTCGCCAAGTACCAGCCGAGTCTCGATCACCAGGCGCAGTTCTTTATGGCCACCGGAGTCCGAGACATTGCGTTCATCCAACACCGCCGCGTCGCACTCGACCACATGATGTAAGTCATTCTGAACGGGGTGGACCCAGAAGCGGACCCGACGCTGGCCACTCTCTGTGTATGGTTCCGTTCGAAACGTGTGCAGGCATGAGGTGCGGGCACCAGTGTCCACTTTTGCCTTGATCCGGGAAATGTCGAACTCCGGCAAGGCAATCCACTCGCGCCAGCCCAATGCCAGCTTTCCGTCTGTGTCCGACACCGCGCCGGATTTTGAGGCATCATCCATTCTGGTCGGCATCCGGGCCTCCCTTGTTGGTTGTGGTTTCCGGCCGAAGCAGCTCCACCCGGAAGGGCTCGGAATGGCTTCCGGCATAAATACTCGTATGGGGAAAAGGTATTTCGACACCCTCCTCATCAAGCGTTTTCTTGATGGCCACCATCATCTGGCTGCGGCCCTCAAGCACTTTGTTGCTGGGTACCCAGAAAGAGAACTGCAGGTCCACTGAGGATGGACCAAATCCGGTGACCAGCACAAACGCCTTCGGCTCCTCCAGACTCACACTGTTCTGTCTCGCAAGTTCAAGAAGCAGCTTTTCAACCCGTTCCACATCCTCTGCATAGGCAATGCCCACCGTCAGGTCCATACGGCGGATGGGAAAGCGCGAGCGATTGACTACTCGGGTCTTAATCAGGGTTTCGTTCGGGATACGGACATACAGGTTGTCCGGTGTGCGCAACTTCACGCTCAGCATATCAATGGAAACCACCTCACCAATGGTATTTTCCACTTCAATAAAGTTACCGATTTCAAAGGGTTTTTCCACCAGCAGGAACAGCCCGCTGATCATGTTGGAGGCGGACGTCTGGGATGCGAAACCGATGGCAACCGTCAGTATACCGGCGGCGCCCAGCACCACATCGAGAGAGAAGCCAGCTTCGCGCAACGCGGCAACGAAGAATATGGCCAGTACAATGTAGAAAACCAGCCGTCTAAACATCACCGTGTGGTGCCGCGACGCACGGTCCTGCATGAAGCGGGTGACACCACGGGCCGCAAATGTGGCCAGCACAATACCGAGAATAATCAGGAACAGCGTGCTGATCCACTTGCCCCAGGCAATGGCCCCAAAAAACTGCATCAGGCTGTTTTCAAACTGCTCAATCAAGGAGGTAACTCCGTTTACGGGTTCAAAATCGGCAATTGGCCGATGACATCAGCCAAATATACGGTCGTAGGCTCGTACCAACCCACCACGGGCGGTTTGCTCCCGCGCCGGAGAAATAAGCTCGCACTGGCCAGCAGCGGCAATCAGCGACTGATCAATCTTAAGGCGTGCTGAATTCATATCGGTCTCGCAGGTCACCGTCACGCGCGGAGTCCAGAGCTGCCCCTTGTCATTGCGATGCAGAGACAGCAACGGAGTTGGCAGATTGAACCGCTCCAGCAGCAGCGGTTCCTGTCGTTCGTTGACAATTCGCACCGGTGTAATCGCCCGCCAGGGCCGTTTGGGCACGGCCTCGAGCACCAGGCGAGCAAACGTGGCGGCGGAATAGCACAGTTCACCTTCCATGGTGGTCCTGCCCACCCAGGTCAGCGACGGGTCCGCCAGCGGCAGTTCCATCAGGTGAGTGCCTTTGGTTCCAACCTGGATTCGCATCCACAGCAGGGTGCCAACATAAATGGTGCACTCACTCTCCGCGGGGATGGTGAGCGGCTGGTAGGGACGTATCACCGTGGCAAGGCTGGACATCGCCGGCAGGTAACAAACCTGGCAGCCATCGTCCGGCCGAACGAACCGCTGAACCTCCAGATCTGCATCGGGTAGCGTGTGGGTTACCCTTTGCTGCCAACGTTCCTGATTGTCGTCTTCGGGCATACGCTGGTAGCGAATCAGCCATTCCTGATCCAGCAGGGTTATCCAGATTCGGGTGTGGCTGAGCTCGAGGTATTGCGTCTGCCCGGGCTCCAATGTGTAGGGCGTTGCCCAGTGGCCATCCTGCATCGTTCGTTGCGTGTCCAGACTCGTCGTCATTCCGGCCCTTTATCCATGAATTCTTCCATTAACTATAATCCAATCAGCACGTTCCAGCGAATATCCATCCGTAACGGTCGATCCGCCATCAATCTCAGGAAGCTCAATGACTCAGCTCGTCTGGTTCCGAAATGACCTGCGCGTTGCCGACAACGCTGCCCTTACTGCAGCCTGCAAGCAACAACAACCGGTACAGGCCTGCTTTATCGTAACCCCGGCTCAGTGGCAGGAGCATGATTGGTCTCCTGCACGGGTTCGATTCGTGCTGGACCATGCCAATGCGCTGTCGAAAGAACTGGCGAAATTGGGTATTTCTCTCTCTTTCATGACCTCAGCCACCTTTGCCGACAGCATTGAAAAACTGGAGGAATTCTGCCGGCGCGAGAGTATCCGGCATGTTCATTTCAATGAGGAATACGGAGTTAACGAAAGGCGACGTGATAAAGCCGTAAAACACGCCCTTGATGATATCGGCGTGGCGGTGAATAAATACCGGGACCAGACAGTAGCGCCTGTGGGCACCATCCTCACTCAACAGGGTGAGCCCTATTCAGTGTTCACCCCGTTTTCCCGTCGGTGGCGAAGCTGGATTGATGAGGCGCAACCAGGCCTCTTTCCCATCCCCGAGCCTGTCGATGAAGCTGTTGATCCTCCTCATTATGATGGCCTGCCAAACAGCTTCGACAATCCGCCACCCCGGCTTGTTGAAACCGGCGAGGATGCCGCCCATCGGCAACTGGAACAATTCCTCGACGACCACGCCGGGGACTATAAGAATCTGCGCGACCTGCCTTCCGTAGACGGCACCAGCCTGCTCTCTCCTTACCTGGCCAACGGGGTGCTTTCCGGCAAACAGTGCCTGATTGCCGTCCGCCAGCACCAGGGTATGGGAGGTAATCAGGAAGGCCTGGCCACCTGGGCCAATGAAATCGCCTGGCGGGATTTCTACATCAATATCCTTTACCACTACCCAAGAGTGAGTATGCACCGGGCGTTCAAACCGGAGACCGAGGCCCTGCAATGGAATACACCCGGCGAAAAGTTTGAAGCCTGGAAGGGTGGCAGCACGGGCATCCCCATTGTCGACGCTGCAATGCGTCAGTTAAACCAGACCGGCTGGATGCACAATCGGCTGCGCATGATCACGGCCATGTTTTTGACCAAGAACCTGTTTATCGACTGGCGGCTGGGTGAGGCTTACTTCATGTCGAAACTGGTGGACGGCTTTCTGGCCTCCAATAATGGCGGCTGGCAGTGGAGCGCCTCCACCGGCACCGATGCTGCGCCCTATTTTCGGGTATTCAACCCTGCCACGCAGAGTGAACGTTTCGATCCCGACGGCGATTTCA
The DNA here is from genome assembly GCF_056857915.1 of Marinobacter sp. B-12. Lineage (NCBI taxonomy): Bacteria > Pseudomonadati > Pseudomonadota > Gammaproteobacteria > Pseudomonadales > Marinobacteraceae > Marinobacter > Marinobacter sp. B-12. The sequence continues at coordinate 29,868 of NZ_JBSXOB010000021.1, forward strand.
TTCGCCAGTATGTTCCGGAGATTGCAAAACTGGACAACAAGCGGATTCACCAACCCTGGCTCGGCGGTGTCATCCCCGGCGGGTATCCGCGACCTATTGTTGACCTGAAAGAAAGCAGAAAAGAGGCTATTTCAAGGTTTCAGGCCTTGAAGAACTAGGTGGAACCGGAGGGGAGGCTCTGCCAAAACCGTGCGGGGCCATGGATGGCGGAGCCGGGCGTACAGGGACGTATTTACAGCGTGTTTTGGCAGAGCCTGCCCCCCGGTTCCGACTCCCAGGCCTACCGACCTGAGCAGACAGGACAATCTGGATCTCTAGCGAGTTTCATTTCTCGCCATTCCATTTGCCAGGCATCCAGAATGAGCAGACGGCCTATCAACGGTTTGCCCACGCCGGTAATGACTTTTATGGCCTCCATCGCCTGGGAGGCGCCGATCATGCCAACGAGAGGGCCGATAACGCCGGCTTCGGAACAGGTAAGGTCTTCGTTGCCCTGCTCCGGGTAAAGACAGTGATAGCAGGGGCTGCTGTCATCACGGACATCATAAACCGACAACTGCCCCTCCCCACGAATGGCTGCGCCCGACACCAACGGAACGCGGGCAGACACGCAGGCACGGTTGAGGGCAAAACGGGTATTGAAGTTGTCGGTGCAGTCAACGACCAGGCTGGCGGACTCAACCTGGTGAGCGAGTTCGTCCCCTTCCAGTCGCTCGGTCAATGCCGTTACTGACACTTCCGGGTTGATACGCCGCACACGATCAGCCAATTGCTCAGCCTTGGACTCTCCGAGATCGGACTGCTCGAACGCGATCTGACGCTGCAGGTTGGCAACTTCTACACGGTCGTCGTCGACCAGAGTGAGGTGCCCAGTACCAGCGGCCCCGAGGTAGAGCGCAACTGGGCAACCCAAGCCGCCAGCACCGACCACCAGCACTCTTGCGGACTTGAGTTTGGCCTGGCCTGAGATATCAAACCGGGGCATCAGGATCTGGCGACTGTAGCGCAGCAGTTCCTCATCGTTCAGCATCTTGTTTTCTCCCAAGGGTGAAGCGGTCGCGCCGGCCATAGTCCTGGCGGGTTTCCACACAGGTCAATCCCGCATCGGTAAAAAGCTGCCGCACAGCCGCTCCCTGTTCATAACCGTGTTCCAGTATTAACCAGCCCCCCGGCGAGAGCCAAGCCGGGGCTTCGGCGGTTATCCGCCGGATATCGTCGAGCCCGTCATCGCCGGCCACCAGGGCCGACGCCGGTTCGAAACGCACGTCCCCCTCGCCCAGGTGAACATCGTTCCCTGCAACGTACGGTGGATTGGAAACAATGAGATCAAAAGCACCTGATGGTAAATCCTCAAACCAGTTGCTCTGTCGTACCGTCACCGGCAGCTCCAACCGAGCAGCGTTGTTGGTGGCGAGGTCCACAGCTTCCCGGACAGCGTCACAGGCGGAAACCCGCCAACCGGGTTGCTCGCTGGCCAGGGCCAGGGCGATGGCACCCGTCCCGGTACCAAGATCCAGCACATTGGCATTTTCCGGCAAATCCAGTGCCAGCGCTGCTTCCACCAGACATTCAGTATCCGGGCGGGGAATCAGTGTGGATGGGTTGACCTTCAGCGGGAGTGACCAGAATTCCTGTTCGCCCAGCAGGTGTGCGACCGGGTGGCCTTCACAGCGCCGTTCCACAAGGGTATTGAACCGGGCGACCAGGGTTACGTCCACCTCACGCTCAGGCCAGGCCCGGAAAGTGGTTCGGGACCACCCCGTCACATAACCCAGTAGTAGCTCGGCATCGAGGCGCGGAGAATCACCACCAATAAGCCCGGCAGCTTCTCTTAACAACGCCTCACAGGTAAGGGATTTGTCACTCATCAGCCAGAGAGGCCAACAGATCGGCCTGGTGCTCCTGCTGCAAAGGCATGATGACCGAATCGAGATCGCCGGAAATGACTTCGTCCAGCTTGTACAGTGTCAGGTTGATGCGGTGATCGGTCACCCGCCCCTGGGGGAAATTGTAGGTGCGGATTCGTTCTGAGCGGTCGCCGCTACCTACAAGGCTCTTACGGGTTGCCGCCATGGTTTTCTGCTGGCGTTCAATTTCCTCATTCTGGAGGCGCGATGCCAGGAAGCTCATCGCTTTGGCCCGATTCTTGTGCTGCGAGCGCTCTTCCTGACACTCCACCACAATGCCCGTGGGAATATGGGTAATACGAATCGCGGAATCGGTTTTGTTGACGTGCTGGCCGCCGGCGCCAGAGGCTCGGAAAGTGTCCACCCGCAGGTCGGACTTGTTGATTTCAACGGCCTCGGTTTCATCCGCTTCCGGCATCACCGCCACCGTGCAGGCGGAGGTGTGAATTCGGCCCTGGGATTCGGTCTCCGGCACCCGCTGCACCCGGTGGGCACCGGATTCAAACTTCAGTGCTCCATAGACCGCACTACCAGCAATGCGGGCAATGATTTCCTTGTAGCCGCCATGCTCACCATCATTGGCGCTAATGACCTCAACCTGCCAGCGCTGGCGTTCGGCATAACGCATGTACATCTTGAACAGGTCACCGGCGAAAATCGCAGCCTCATCGCCCCCGGTGCCGGCACGCACCTCAAGGAATACGTTCTTGCCATCGTTGGGATCCTTGGGCAGCATCAGGCGCTGGAGCTCTTCATCCAGCTCTTCACTCTTCTGTTCTGCCAGGCCCAACTCCTCTTCCGCCATGGCTCGCATGTCGGCATCACCGTCGCGTGCCAGTTCAGAGGCTTCCTTAACATCGTCACGGGATTTCTGCCAGGCCTGGAAGCAGTGAACGATGGGTTCAATCTCGGCAAATTCCCGGGACAGGTCGCGGAATTTATCCTGGTTGGCAATAGTACCCTGATCGCTCAGCAACGCGCTGACTTCCTCGAAGCGGTCAACAAGCTGTTCGAGGCGGGACTGGATCGATGACTTCATAGTTTTTCCGGAGTGATGGGCGCGTCGGCATCCACTACATCAAGCTGATGCAGTTCTCTGAGCCATTGGGTGACTTCGGTTCTGCCTTCCGTGGTGGCCTTACGGACCTGGATGGACGGCTCGTGCAGTAGTTTGTTGGTCAACCCTCGGGCCATGCTTCGCATCACGGTTTCGGGGTCTGCGCCATTACGCAGGGCGCGGATGGCCTTTTCAGTTTCCGCATCCCTAAGGCTTTCCGCCCGCTGGCGAAACTGTTTGAGAGTGGAGACCGCATCCAGGGCCCGAAGCTGGCTCAGGAACTGCTGAACTCCGTCGGTTACCAGGTTTTCGGCCTCCCGGGCAGCGCCCTCCCGGGAACGGACATTCTCTTCAATAACATGCCTCAAATCGTCGACCGTATAAAGGTAAACGTCTGCCAGGGAGCCGACTTCGGGTTCAATATCCCTGGGAACGGCTATATCCACCATGAAATACGGGCGGTGCTTGCGCTTCTTCAGGGCCCGCTCTACGGCGCCCTTGCCAAGGATGGGCAAAGGGCTGGCCGTGGAAGAGATGATAATGTCCACGTCCGCCAGATGATCGGGAATATCAGACAGCAGGATACCCTGACCGCCACGGGATTCCGCCAACGACTGGGCACGCTCCAGAGTCCGGTTGGCGACCAGAAAATTTTTCACACCGGCGTCGGCCAGATGCCTTGCGACCAGTTCAATGGTTTTGCCTGCGCCGACCAACAAGGCCCGATTGCGGGACATATCTGCAAAAATGTGATGCGCCATGCTGACCGCGGCGTACGCCACCGACACCGGATTTTCACCAATAGCAGTCTGTGTACGCACGCGCTTGGCGACGGAGAACGTATGCTCGAACAGGCGGGACAGGAACCCGCCGCTCGCTTCGTGCTCTCGGGCCAGGGCGTAGGCGTCCTTGAGCTGGCCGAGGATTTGCGGCTCACCGAGTACCATGGAGTCCAGCCCCGCCGCGACCCGCATGATGTGGCGCACGGCGTCTGAGTCCCGGTGTACGTAGAGCACGTCTTCCAGGTCTGCCGCCTCCATGTCATGAAACCCCGCCAACCACCGCAATACCGCCGGGGCACAGTCGTCATCACCAGCCAGGTAAAGTTCGGTTCGGTTGCAGGTGGACAGGATAGCCGCCTCGCTGGCGCCGGAAGTGGCGCGCAACTCGGAAAACGCCTCGGCCATGCGCTCGGGCGTGAACGCAACGCGCTCGCGCAACTCGATCGGTGCGGTACGATGATTGATTCCGAGGGTGACCAGTGCCATATCTGGGTAAGACTGCCTTATGTCTGACGACGGGACGGTTTGTTACCGCCATTTTAACGAGCGGGAGCGAGTGTCGCCACCCATAACCACCACGATAGCGGCAACTGCTGACAGGTTGGGCAATATCAGGCGCTTGTGCCATCATAGAGCCTTGTCGCATTACGCCACACCTGAGGATCCACTCCGGCCGCTCAGGTGCATCGTACACAGATCATGGGATGTTGCATGCATAAGTCTGCATTACTGTTTGGTACCTGCCTACTCGGGCTTTCCCTGTCCGGCTGCGCTTTTCTTCAGGACAACCAGGAATCGCAATCCACTTCGTCGCCTGATGACGTCACTGCATCATCCGCGGAACCGTCACCGGACATCCGTTATGCCGATTTTGAACCGGAAGAACTGTACCTGCTGCTCTCCGGCGAGATAGCCGCCCAGCGGGGTCGATTTGACGTCACGCTTGTCAATTACATGAAGGCGGCACAGCAATCCCGCGACCTGGGCGTGATTGAGCGGACCATGCGCATTGCCCAGTCGCTGAACGCCGATAACGCACAGCAAAAGCTTGCAGAGCTGTGGCTGGATGTGGACCCCGACAATATACAGGCTCACCGTATCTCCGCCATCCAGGCGGTAAAGAAGAACGAACTGGAAACCGCTCTGGGTCACATGGAGCAAATCATGGACCAGGGCGGCGATGCGGATTTCGACAGCCTTGCCGCCATGGCCGGCAACCTGCCGCTGGAACAGCAGCAGGAACTATTAGACCTTTACCAGCAACTGGAGCAGCGCCATCCTCAAAATCCGGAGCTGCAGTACAGCATTGCCTTGCTGATGAAGGTGACGGGCGCCCCTCTGCAGGCCCTCGCGGAACTGGAGCCACTGCTGGACCGCAAACCGGACTTCCAGCCGGCACTGATACTTAAAGGCGATCTGCTCTACCAGACCGACCAGAAACAACAGGCCCTTGATCACCTGAGGGCAAATACACGGCAATTCCCTGGCAATCGCCAGATGGGAACACTCTATGGCCGCATGCTGATTGGCGAAGGCGAGCTGCAAGCCGCCCAGAACGAATTCCGACGGCTGGTCAAACGCTTCCCCGACGTTCCAGGATTGCGACTCTCCCACGCCCTGGTCGCACTTGAAAACGATCAGATCGCACTGGCCGAGGAAGAACTGACACGCCTGATCGAGCAAGGCCACCATAGTGATGAGGCCCATTACTACCTGGGACGGATTGCTGACGAGGAAAACGAAAACGAGCAGGCCATCGGCTACTACAGGAATGTCGAGAAAGGTAACTATTATTTCCCGGCCCTGGCCCGTGCCAGTGAACTCATGGCAGAACAGGGAAAGCTGGACGAGGCCCTGGCCGACATTCGCAACATCCGCAGGAACAACCCCGACCAGGACGAGAACTTCCGCCTGTTGGAAATCAACCTTCTGCTGGATCGGGACCATGACGAGCAAGCGCTGCAGGCAGCCAACGAAGCACTGGAGTCTTTCCCTGGCAATGTCCGCATTCGCTACGCCCGTGCCATGCTGCTGGATTCGATGGAAAAACCAGAGCAGGCCGAGGCTGACCTGAGAAGGATCATCGAGGAGCAACCCGACAACGCCGTGGCGCTCAACGCGTTGGGTTATATCCTCACTACCCGAACGGATCGACTGGACGAAGCCAGAGACTATATTGAGAGAGCTCTGGCCATCGACCCGGAAAACCCGGCCATACTCGACAGCATGGGCTGGGTACTGTACCTGCAGGGCAACACCAACGAAGCGCTGGACTACCTCTCACGGGCATGGGAAGCCTACGCCGACCCGGAGGTAGCCGCTCACTACGGCGAGGCGCTCTGGCAAACCGGCAAGCGGGAACAGGCCCGAACGATCTGGAAAGAAGGGCTCGAGCAGGACCCGGACCACCCGATACTGACCGAAACCGTTGAGAGGCTGACCGGGGAGCCGTCCCTGTGAAATTATCAGTTATCGCGCTGACGTTCGCCGCCCTGACCCTGAGCGGCTGTAGCTCACTGACGGTTGATCCACTCCCCGAAGGCCTGACCGAACAGCCACCGGTCAACTGGAGCAAGACCAGCGCCCGGCGTGACCAGCTTCAACACTGGGAACTGACCGGCAAGCTAGCCGTTCGCCAGCCCTCAGACAGCGGCACCGCCGTCATCAACTACTGGAAACAAGACCGGGAAACCTACGAACTGGCGCTGTCATCATCGTTCCTCGGTATGGGCCGCACCACCCTTGAAGGCGTTCCCGGCTTCATCGAACTCACACTGCCCAACGGCGAGCGCTACCAGTCCGGCGACCCGGAATCTCTCGTCAACGCCGCCACCGGCTGGCTGCTTCCCGTTGACAGCCTGGCCTGGTGGATACGGGGCCTGCCCGGCCCTGACGGGGATTACCGGTTGTTCTTCGATGACAAAGGCCAGCTCGCCGTCATACGCCAACTAGGCTGGGAGATCCGCTACGACCGCTGGCAGGCGTTCATCGAGGGCTACCCCCCACTACCCTCCCGCATCACGGCGGTCAAGGGCGAGAAGCGCGTGAGAGTCGTGGTAACCAGCTGGAACGAAACCGACGGAGACAGCCGGTGAACAGCCTGGTGCTGCCCTCTCCGGCAAAGCTGAACCTCTTCCTGCATATTCTCGGGCGCCGACCGGATGGATACCATGAACTGCAGACCCTGTTTCAGTTCCTGGATTATGGTGACACCCTGACCCTGACGCCACGCACCGACGGCAGAATCGTCCTTGAACACTCCCTGCCCGGGGTGCCCGACGAGGATAACCTGATTGTCCATGCCGCGCGGCAACTGGCTGCGACCGCAGGCCATGCAACTCCCGGTGTCAGCATTGCGGTCGACAAACAGTTGCCCATGGGCGGTGGCCTGGGGGGCGGCAGTTCCAACGCCGCAACGACGCTGATGGGGCTGAATCAGCTGTGGGGCCTAAACCAATCCCCGGATGAACTGGCTGAACTGGGCCTGTCCCTGGGCGCCGATGTGCCCGTATTTGTGCGCGGACACGCGGCCTGGGGCGAAGGAGTGGGCGAACGACTCACCAACGCCAATCCACCAGAAGACTGGTTTCTGGTTATAAAACCACCATGTGATATAAGCACCAAAGAGATTTTTTCCGAGCAAGGGTTGACAAGGGATACCCCCGGAATCAAAATAGCGCCCGCTTTTGAGGGAGACGCCTCGAGGTACCGAAACGACTGTGAGGATGTAGTTCGAAGACTGTATCCTGAGGTTCATCAAAGCCTGGAGTGGCTTGCACAATTCGGACCTGCAAGATTAACCGGAACCGGGGCTTGCATATTTGGACGTTTCCCGACAGAATCCGCAGCCCGGATCATCTGGGAAAGCAAACCCTCCGGCATCACGGGGTTCGTAGCTCAAGGGGTGAACATTTCACCACTTCACAAAAAGCTGACAGAGCTGAAATGATGCCAAAAAAGCACGATACTGGGGTGTCGCCAAGTGGTAAGGCAACGGGTTTTGATCCCGTCATGCGCAGGTTCGAATCCTGCCACCCCAGCCACCTTTCTCCCGCTTCTTCTGAATCAAACGCCGATACCGAGAAGGATGCCGTCGTGTCCAAACTGATGATTTTTACTGGCAACGCCAACCCGGAGCTTGCCAAGGCCATCGCCCAGAAACTCCACATCCCCATGGGCCAGGCCACCGTTGGAACCTTCAGCGATGGTGAAACCACCGTTGAAATCAACGAAAATGTTCGCGGGCATGATGTCTTCATCATCCAGCCCACCTGCAACCCCACCAACGATAACCTGATGGAACTGATCGTGATGGCCGACGCACTGCGCCGTGCATCCGCCACCCGGGTTACCGCGGTTATCCCCTACTATGGCTACGCCCGCCAGGATCGCCGTGTTCGCTCCACCCGCGTTGCCATCAGTGCCAAAGTGGTTGCAGACATGATTTCCAGCATTGGCGTTGACCGGGTCCTGACTGTTGACCTGCACGCCGACCAGATTCAGGGCTTTTTTGACGTCCCGGTGGACAACATCTACGCCACCCCTGTCATGCTCGAAGACATTGAAAAGCAGCGTTTTGAAAATTTCATCGTCGTCTCCCCGGACGTCGGCGGCGTTGTTCGCGCTCGCGCTGTGGCAAAACGCCTTGATGACGCCGACCTGGCCATCATCGACAAACGCCGCCCCAAGGCCAATGTGTCGCAGGTTATGCACATCATCGGCGATGTAAAAGACAAGACCTGCATCCTGGTGGACGACATCATCGACACCGCCGGTACTCTCTGCAAGGCTGCCAACGCGCTCAAGGAGCATGGCGCCTCCCGGGTTGTTGCCTACATCACACACCCTGTCCTGTCCGGGCCGGCGGTCGACAATTTGAATGCGTCTGAACTGGACGAGCTGATTGTCTGCGACACCATCCCACTGGGTGACAAAGCGCGTAATTGTGATAAGATCCGCATCCTCACTATGGCTGGGCTGCTTGCGGAATCCATTCGTCGCGTCAGTAACGAAGAGTCCATCAGCGCGATGTTTGAGAACGCCTGATCAGCTAACCGCCTGATTTAGTGAAAAGAATCCAGACCGGGAGCCCAGTGGGCTCCCGGTCTGTTTAGTCCGCCGGAAAAACATCCGGCATATCGAAAATGTCACCGGTTCAGGACCTGGTCGCGGGCCGCTCTGGTGAAAATTGAGGTTATAACCATGTCTCAGGAATTTCTTATCGAAGCATTTCCTCGTGGCGATCAGGGGAGAGGTGCGAGCCGCCGCCTGCGTCGTGAGGAGCGTAAAATTCCGGCCATCATTTATGGCGGGAAGAAAGAAGCCACTGCGATTTCCATCTGGCACAACGAGCTGAAAAAAGCTCTGGAAAACGAAGCCTTCTTCTCACACATTCTGACCATCGAACTGGAAGGCAAGAAAGAAAGCGTGATCCTGAAGGATCTGCAGCGTCACCCTTACAAGCCGCTGCTGACCCACGCTGACTTCCTGCGCGTTGACAAGGATCACGAGATCCACGTTAACGTACCGCTGCACTTCCTGAATGAAGAATCTGCACCGGCCATCAAGCTCCAGGGCGGCGTTGCCAACCACCAGATCAACGAAGTGGAAGTGATCTGTCTGCCGCAAAATCTGCCTGAGTTCCTCGAAGTCGACATGACTGCCGTGGAGATGGACCAGGTTGTTCACCTGAGCGACCTCAAACTGCCGAAAGGCGTTCGTATTGCGGCTCTGCTGCAGGGTGAAGACCATGACCTGCCAGTCGTTGCAATCCACAAGCCGCGCGCTGCCAAGACAGAAGATACTGACGAAGGCGAAGACGGCGAAGCGGGTGAAGAAGGCGAAGACAAGGAGTAATCGCTCCTGTACGAATGAGGGCAATGGCAGATGGCACAGGATATCCTCATGGTGGTGGGACTGGGTAACCCCGGCCCCGACTATGCGAATACCCGCCACAATGCCGGCGCCCTGTTCGTCGAAGCACTGGCCCGTGAAACGGGCCAGTCGCTCCGCCCCGAAAAGAAATACCATGGGCTCTACGCCCGAATTCAGCTTCAGGGTCTCGACCTGCATCTGCTGAACCCTTCCACGTATATGAACCGCAGCGGCCTCTCCATCAAGGCACTGGCGGACTTCTTCAAGATTCAGCCCCAACAGATTCTGGTTGCACACGACGAGCTGGACATTCCCCCCGGTACCGCCAGGTTCAAGAAAAGCGGCGGACACGGCGGACACAACGGCCTGCGGGACACCATTGCCCACCTGGGCACCAACGAGTTCCAGAGACTTCGTATCGGCATAGGTCACCCCGGCGACAGCCGCAGGGTTACCGGTTACGTCCTCGGACGCCTGGGCAAGCAGGAAACCGAAGAGCTGAATGCGGTGATCGACGAGATCATTCGGGTGCTTCCTGACGCCGCCAGCGGCAAACTTCCCGCGGCAATGAATCGCTTGCACAGCTTCAAACCGGTATAATCCGGCCAAATTTTTCATACCCAGCAGAGGCATTCCATGGGATTTAACTGCGGCATCGTAGGCCTGCCCAACGTGGGCAAATCCACCCTGTTCAACGCGCTGACCAAATCCGGCATCGGTGCGGAAAACTTCCCCTTCTGCACCATTGAGCCTAACGCCGGCGTCGTGGCCATGCCCGACCCCCGCCTGAACAAGCTCGCCGAAATCGTGAAGCCGGAAAAGGTGGTGGCAACCACGATGGAATTCGTGGATATCGCCGGCCTGGTAGAAGGCGCGTCGAAGGGTGAAGGCCTGGGCAACCAGTTCCTGGCCAACATCCGCCAGACCGACGCCATTGCCCATGTGGTACGCTGCTTTGAGGACGACAACGTCATTCACGTTGCCAACAAGATCGACCCGGCCTCGGATATCGAAATCATCAACACAGAACTGGCCCTGGCTGATCTGGAAACCGTGGAGAAAGCCATCAAACGGGTCCAGCGCGTCGCAAAAAGTGGCGACAAAGAAGCCAAAGCCCAGCTTGAAGTCTTCGACACCCTGCTTCCTGTGCTGAACGAAGGCAAACCGGTTCGCAGCATGAATCTCGACAAAGAGAAGATGGCACTGATCCGCGAACTCTGCCTGCTCACGGTAAAGCCAACCATGTACATTGCCAACGTCAGCGAAGACGGGTTCGAGAACAACCCTCACTTGGACACCGTGAAAAAGATTGCGGAATCCGAGAACGCGGTTGTGGTGCCTATCTGCAACAAGATAGAAGCCGAAATCTCGGAGCTGGAAGACGACGAAAAATCCATGTTTCTGGAAGAAATGGGCATGGACGAACCCGGCCTGGACCGGGTGATCCGTGGCGGCTACAGCCTGCTCGACCTGCAAACCTACTTCACCGCAGGGGTAAAGGAAGTGCGCGCCTGGACCGTGCGCGTCGGCGCCACCGCACCACAGGCGGCTGGCGTAATCCATACCGATTTCGAACGCGGCTTCATCCGCGCCGAAGTGGTGAGCTACGATGACTTTGTCCAGTACAACGGCGAAGCCGGAGCCAAAGACGCCGGCAAGTGGCGCCTTGAGGGCAAGGAATACATCGTCCAGGACGGCGACGTTATCCACTTCCGGTTCAATGTCTGATCACCTCGGAGCGTCCAGCAGTGAGCCTCCTGCCAGCATGCTGCAGTACCCCGGATGACCGGTGGCCCTGGCCCCAGTCGTTTCCGGGGCTTCAGCTGATCAGTCTGGACTTTGATCCCGGCAATCTAAAACCGGACGATTTCACGATCAGCGATATTGCACCGCCACCGTCTGTGGCAAGAGCCGTTGCCAAACGCCAGGCGGAATACCTCGCTGGCCGGGTCTGCGCCCGTGAAGGGTTGATGCGCGCAACAGGTCAACCGGTGGTTCCGGTGCTCGGTGATGATCGGGCGCCGGTATGGCCCACAGGCTGCGTAGGCTCAATCACCCACACCCAGGGTTGGGCTGCTGCGGTTATTGGCCAGCAACAGGACTACGCCGGGCTTGGCCTTGATGCAGAAACCATCATGCCCGATGAACGTGCCCTGCCACTTTGCCGGCAAATTCTGACATCTTCAGAGCAGGAGCGATTCAGTGCCGAGCTGGCCAGTCAGGCGGGGTTTTTTATTACCCTGGCATTCTGCCTCAAGGAAACGCTCTTCAAAGCACTTTACCCCCTGGTTCAGAGGCGATTTTACTTTGAACACGCAGAACTGCTGTCCTGGCAACCCGACGGCCGCGCCCGATTGCGCTTGCTCGAAACCCTGTCACCTGAATGGGTATCGCACACTGAACTGGATGCATGGTTTATTCGGGAAGACCATCGGCTTGTCAGCCTGATAGTGGTTCCAACCTGCTGATATCCTGCTTTTCAAGCGTAACGTCAGACGTTAACGGCAAGACTTTCAGGTAGCTTTGCCCCTTTGGGCGGGCGATCAATATGGGGGCAGTTCTCACACAACTCCAACCCTGGCAAGCGGTAGCGTATGCAGCACTGTCGACGCTGCCGCAACGGAGAAGGGCCCACGTTACGCGGAATATATCGCACGGGACGGTACATTGGATTTCGCTGTCCGTCTGGCCGGTACTCGGCTTCTATCAGCCGCCGCCCATCTTCCAGTCGATTCGACGGCACGCCCATTTGCGCCAGGGCACCCACCAACCACTCAATGTAATTCGCAGCATTGTTCCAGAGCACCTTGCGAGACAATTTAACCTGGCGACTCCACCCCACGACTAACGGCTCGAAATTACTCTCCAGAAGCTCCCTAAAGCGCTCAAACGGACTCGCTGGCACTCCCTCAAAGGGGCGGCCTTCATCGGGAATACGAAAAGCTTCGGGAAGACCATCACAGCCCATAATAATCTCAAGTGTGTCGAGACCGACCGGCAATTCCCGATCTAACACGAGGTTGGCCGTTATCGTCGGAATAACGAGCTTTGCAAAATAGGTACGTGACCATTGGGAGAGCAATGCCCGATCATCGTCACCGGGTTGAGAAAGACGATAACGCTCCAACAACCGCGACAAGCCATCCTCCGTAGCCAAATCCCGCGCCGGAGTAGCCGGGCGCGTATCATCGGGCAACACCAGGATCGACCGGTAGTACTCAAAGTCGCCAACAAACAGCGGCGCAAGCGCAGGAATGGTCATCGATGAAACTACACCATTGTTAAGTGGCCGAAAAGTTAATGCGAGCATATCATTAATGATAATAATTATCATTAATGAATTATCAAGGCCCGAAGAAGGGCCGACTTTCGTTATCTGTAAAATCCGGAAACACAAATCCGAAAAGAGGGTTGACAGTACCGGGTAAAATCCAGAAAATACGCGCCTCGTTTGGAGCTCATCCAGACGAATTCGGCAAGGTAGCTCAGTTGGTTAGAGCACGGCACTCATAATGCCGGGGTCGGCGGTTCGACTCCGCCCCTTGCTACCAGAATTTAAAAGGTTGCGACTTGGGTCGTGACCTTTTTTTCGTTTCGGGGACGCCCCCGCCCTTCCCGGGAATTGAACGCGGGACGACCCGCCTCCATTGTTCCTGAATAGCCATGAGAACCACCAAAGACAGAATCCGTCAGGCCGTCTCGTTCGAGGTCATTGGCCTGCTTATCGCCATCCCATTAGCCGCACTTGTATTTGGCTTCGAGCTCGACAAAACCAGTGTCCTGGCTGCCATCGGTGCAACCATGGCAACCGGCTGGAATTACCTCTTCAACCTCATGTTCGATCATGGGCTGAAACGGCTTACCGGCTCTACTCGTAAGTCCTTGAAGATGCGTTTATTTCATGCCCTCAGCTTTGAACTGGGGCTGATGATAACCTTCCTTCCAGTCATCGCCTGGTGGATGGGTATTGGTCTGGTTGAGGCGCTGGTCGTCGACATCGCCTTCGTGGTCTTTTATCTGGTCTATGCGTTCGTTTTCACCTGGTGCTACGACACTGTGTTCCCTGACAACGACGCCAGACTCAGTTGAGATCGTTTCGATACCGGCACCATCGAATGGCCTGCCGCAGCTTTTCCGTCAGCAGGCCATTCCCATGCTCATGGGAAACGTAAAGGGACAGGTCTACCCAAGCCGCCCTGCGCACAAAGTAATCGCCCTCAAAACCGGCCATAAACTTGTCAACGAGTACCCAGGGAATAACCACAACATCTGCCCGCCCCAACTTGAGCAAGTAGACTGCCTGGCGCCATTCGGATACGTGTAGAATCTTTGCGTTTTCGCCTTGAACCAACTGATCCCCAACGAACTTCCTGACGAACGCGTAGGTGAGGCCAGCCGTCTGGTTGAGGGGAGGCATCTCTTTCAAAAACAGGTACACGTACTCTGTCTGGAAGAGTCGCCCACCGAAATCAGCGTAGCGGTCCCGTTCAGAGGTCTGAACCAGTGGAAAACCCACTGCAACACCGCCCTTTCGCAGTTGGTACAGCAGTTGCGCCAAAGGCATTTCAACAAACTGAAAATTCCCGGGGACCCGCTCGAACACGCATCGATAGAACGCGGAATAGCGCCCCTCCAACGCTCCCTCCGAGACCGTTATTTCCCGCTCTATTCCAGCAACAATCCCGACGCGAACCGGTGGTTCCTGGGCGCGTAAAAGATTCAAGGACATCATGATCGCGAGAAGGGCGATAAGTAGGGGCTGATAGCGCGCAGACTTCCTGTCCATAAGAGTGACCCGCCAACACGGAGATCCATTCACACTACAAGCTTAGTTCAGTTTTTCCTCTCGCTCCACGTAGTGACACGCCACCCAATGCCCTGCCCCGGTCTTGTCTTCCAGCACTGGTATCTCTTTACCACAATATTCAGTGGCCAGCGGGCATCGCGTGCGGAACACGCAGCCGCTTGGGGGATTCATGGGTGAAGGCAGGTCGCCCTCCAGTTCCACCGGGGGCTTGGCCCGCTCCCTCTCCGGATCGGGAATCGGCACCGCGGCCATCAGGGCCTGAGTGTAGGGATGCCGGGGGTTGGCGAACAGTTCAGCTCGAGTGGCGTTCTCGGCCACATTGCCAAGGTACAGCACCATCACACGGTCGCTGATGTGCTTGACCACGCTCAGGTCGTGAGCAATGAAGATCAATGACAGCCCCATGTCTCGCTGCAGATTTTTGAGCAGATTGATCACCTGAGCCTGTACCGACACATCCAGGGCGGAGACAGGCTCGTCGCAGATGATCAGTTTCGGCTCCAGGATCAACGCCCGGGCAATGCCCACCCGCTGGCACTGGCCGCCTGAGAATTCGTGGGGGTAGCGGTTTTTCTGGTGCGGGTGCAGGCCGACGCGGTCCATGATAGCGTCAACTTTTTCCCGCAGTTCGGCACCCTTGATGTCCGGGTAGTGGGTACGCAAAGGTTCAGCGATGATATCGCCGACCGTCATGCGGGGCGACAGGGAGGCAAGTGGGTCCTGGAAAACCATCTGCAGGCGCTGGCGACGTTTACGCAGTTGTTTCAGGCTGAGCCCCCGCAGGTTCTCTCCCAACCACACCACCTTTCCCGCCTGGCTGGGCACCATACCCATGATGGCCCTTGCCAGGGTGGACTTGCCGCAGCCGGATTCCCCCACAATGCCAAGGGTTTCGCCCTCGTTGAGGGTGAAGCTGACGTTGTTCACCGCTTTTAGTGGCTGCGGCCGGGTCCAGGGCCAGGCATTGCGAGGCATGATGTCGAAAGTGACCTGCAGGTTTTCCACCGCCAGCAGGCGTTGCTGTTCACTCATCAAATTGCCTCCCTTGGCAGATTGCATACACGAATGTGCTCTGCCCCGAATCGCTCAGGCGGGTCGAGTTCGTGATAGCAGCGCGGCTCCGCCACGGGGCAACGGTCGCAGAACGGACATCCCGGCGGCAGGTTCATCAGGTTGGGCGGATTGCCGGGGATGGTAACCAGTTCCTCCATCTGCTCATCAATACGCGGAATGGCGCCCATCAGGCCTTTGGTATAGGGATGGGCGGGCTCACGAAACAGGTCCCGGGTGGAGGCAAACTCCATCATCTGGCCGCCGTACATCACTAACGTCTGGTCGCAGCTTCCAGCCACTACGCCCAGGTCGTGGGTGATCAGGATAATCGCGGTGTTGAATTCCTGTTGCAGCTCCCGCAGCAGGTCCATCACCTGAGCCTGTACCGTGACATCCAGGGCGGTGGTGGGTTCGTCCGCAATCAACAGGCGCGGCCGGCACAGCAGGGACATGGCGATCATTACCCGTTGACGCATGCCCCCGGAGAATTCGTGGGGGTAACAATGAATACGGTTGCGGGCCTCGGGGATACGCACCGCGTCCAACATCTGCAGGGATTCCTGCAGGGCCTGCTTGCGGCTGATGCCTTTGTGTTGCACCAGCACTTCGATGAGCTGGTCGCTGACTTTCATGAACGGGTTAAGGGACGTCATCGGGTCCTGGAAAATCATGCCGATGCGGGCCGCACGAATCTGATTCATGCGCTTTTCCGGCAAGTTGAGCAGTGACTCGCCTTCAAACATCACCTCGCCACTGACCCGGGCGTTGTCGGGCAGCAAGCCCATGAGGGCAAACACTCCCTGGCTTTTACCGGCACCTGATTCCCCCACGATGCCCAGAGTCCGCCCGGCCTCCAACTGGTAGCTGAGGCCCCTCACGGCCTGTAAGGCGCCATCCGGTGTATCGAAGGCCACTTCAAGATTGCTGACTTCCAACATTGCCATAGATCGGGTTCCTGCCGGCTCAGCGGTCTTTGGGGTCGAGAGCATCCCGCAGCCCGTCGCCAAGAAAATTGAAACAGAACAGAGTGAGCACCAGCATCAGCATGGGAAAAATCAGGGTCCAGGGGGCGGTCCACATGGCGTCAGCCCCTTCGGAAATCAATGCACCCCATGACGTGTAAGGTTCCGACACCCCCAGCCCGAGAAACGAAATGAACGATTCGAACAGGATCATTTCCGGCACCAGCAGGGTTGCATAAACAATCACCACACCCAGCACATTGGGTACGATGTGGCGAAGAACAATCAGCAAGGGATGCACACCGACGGACATGGCGGCCTCAATGTACTCCTTGCGTTTCAGGCTCAGGGTCTGACCCCGCACAATCCGGGCCATATTCAGCCAGCTCACCGCGCCGATGGCCACGAAAATGAGCAGCACATTGCGCCCGAACACCGCCATCAGCACGATCACCAGGAACATAAAGGGAAAGGCGCTGAGCACTTCGAGCGTTCGCATCATGATGGCGTCGGTTCGGCCGCCCACATAGCCGGATATGGCACCGTAGAGGGTACCGATAACCACGGCCGTCAGGGCTCCGAGAACGCCCACCATGAGGGAAATGCGGCTGCCCTGCACGGTGCGTTGATAGAGGTCCCGACCGATGGGGTCAAGGCCAAAATAGTGCTGACTGGCCAGGCTGGGCACGCCGTCTTCGTCGAGGTTCGGCAGACTTGCCCAGTCAATGGACTCGTTGTCCCAGGGGGACAGGAACTGGCCGAAAGCGGAAAACAACAGCAACAGGACCAGCACCACAAGGCTCGCCACCGCGGCCCGGTGACCCATGAAGCGCCGTCGCGCGTCTCGCCACAGGCTACGGCCTTCGGTGTAGGCGTCTTCCGCAAGGGTATCCGCCAGTTCGCCCATGCCCGCATGTTTGTCGGAGAAAAACATCAGTAACGCACCCTCGGGTCCAGCCAGGTATAGAGAATATCCACCGCGGCGTTAAAGACGATGGTCAGCACGCCCACCAGAATGGTAACCCCGAGAATCAGCGAGTAATCCCGGTTGATGGCACCATTGACGAAGTGCTGGCCAATGCCGCCCGTGGAAAATACCTGATCAATAATCACCGAACCGGTGATGATGCCCACGAAAGCCGGCCCAAGGTACGACACCACCGGAATCAACGCGGGCTTGAGGGCATGGCGCAATACGATCTTGTGGCGGGGAATGCCCTTGGCCCGTGCTGTGCGGATGAACGGACTACGCAGGGTCTCGATCATGCTGCTACGGGTAATCCGCGCCACCTGCGCAATATAGGATGTCGCCATGGCGATGATGGGCAGCACGATGTATTCCACCTGCCCGCCTTCCCAACCGCCGGCAGGCAACCAGCGCAACGTGACGGCAAACAGCAGCACCAGCAACGGCGCCATCACGAAATTGGGGAACACCACCCCGGTCATGGCGGCGGTCATCACCGTGTAGTCCGGCCAACGGTTCTGTTTCAGGGCCGCAATCACCCCCAGCCCTACCCCGAACACCACCACGAACAGGAAGGACCAGGCGCCGATGTAGGCGGACCGGGGAAAGCTGGACTCGATCAGCTCATTGACCGTGAAGTCCTTATAACGGAACGAGGGACCCAGGTCGCCCTGGGCGACGTTGCCCACGTAGATGAGGTACTGCTGCCACAGGGGTTTGTCCAGGTTGTATTTGGCCTCGATGTTTTCCATCACCGCTTCGGGCACATTACGCTCGTTGGTGAACGGGCCGCCAGGGGCCGCGTGCATCAGCACGAACGAGACAGTGATCAACGCCAGTATGGTTGGTACCGCTACAGCCAGACGCCTGATGATAAAACTGAACATGGCTTCCCTCAGTCTGCCGTGATGTACATATCCTTGCTGTAAACAATGTTACGGGGGTTCTTCTCCGGATAACCCTTCAGGGATGGGCTCACCAGCGCCACCGTGGTGTTGAAGTACACCGGCACCACCGGAAACTCTTGCCACAGAATCTCCTCGGCCCTGACATAATAGGGATTGGGATCGTCGCTGGAACGGGCATCCAGCAGCAACTGGTCGTATGTTTCATTGCTCCAGCCGCCGTCGTTATTACCACTGTCGCGGGTTAGCAGGGTCAGAAAGGTGGAGGCTTCGTTGTAATCCCCTTTCCAGCCAAACCGGGCGATACCATAGTTGCCAGCCTGCTTCTCGGAGAGGAAGGTCTTCCACTCCAGATTGCTGATGGTGACCTTCGCCCCCAGTTTCTCTTTCCACATCTGACTGACCACGATCGCCAGCGCTTTGTGGCTTTCATCAGTGTTGTAGAGCAGCTCAAATTCCAGTGGGTTATCTTCATTGTAGCCGGCTTCCTCAAGGGCTTCGCGCGCCTCTTCATCGCGGCGGGTCTGTGGCCAGGTAGCGTACTCCGGCTGCCGGAAGTCGAAACCGCTGACGTAGGGAGGTGTCAGCGTGAATGCCGGCATCTGGTTGCCCCGGGTGATGTAGCTGACGATGATATTGCGGTCAATGGCGTAGGTCAGCGCCCGCCGCACTCTCACGTCGTCAAAGGGCGGCCTGTTGACGTTGAAGGCATACATGTACGTGGCCATGCTGGGCACCATCACCAACTCTTTGGGCCGCACTTTTTTCAACCGGGCCATCTGGGACACCGGCACCGTGGAGGTCATGTGCAACTCGCCACTGGCGTAGCGCTGAAGCTCGGCGGACGAAGACTCGATCGGCAGGTAGACCACCCGGTCGATGATGGTTCTGCCATCCCCCCAGTAATGGGGATTGCGAGCCGCCACCAGCTTCTCTCCGATATGCCAGGCCCGCAGCGTATAAGCGCCATTAGAGACCATCTTGCCAGGCCTGGTCCAGTCCTCACCGTGGGCCTTGATGGCCTGGCTAGGGGCGGGAAACATGGTGTAGTGAACGGTCATGTCCGGCAGGTAGGTGATCGGCTCGTCCAGGGTTACCTCGAAGGTGAAATCGTCGACGGCACGCACACCCAGCGTATCCGGTGCCTTGTCCCCAGCGATGATCTCGCCGGCATTGGCCACCCCGGCGGACTCGATGTAATACGCATAGTTTGAGCCTACCTCCGGGTCCACCGCCCTGCGCCAGCCGTACACGAAATCCTGGGCGGTAACGGTGCTGCCATCGCTCCAGCGGCCGTCTTCACGGAGCTGGAATGTCCAGGTCAGGTTGTTGTTCGAGGAGGCCCAGGACGTCGCCATCGCAGGCTCGGTATCCCCTCTGGGGCCGCTGCGGGTCAACCCTTCGAACAGGTCAACCACGATGGCGCCACCCACGCTGTCCTGCACCAGCTGGGGGTCCAGCGAAGCCGGTTCGCTCGCGTTGCCCCGAACAAGTATCTGTCTTCGTGCCAGCTTCTCTCCAGTAGTCGGGTTTTCCTTCAGGCGGGTCTCCGGTGCATCAATACCCGCAGCATCCAGCGCCCGCTCACCACCTTTTGCGTGATTATCGTCGCTATCGCTACAGGCAACGAACATCAATGGGGTCAGGCAGACCAATAGTGCACGGGACAGCCAGCGCCCGCTGCCTTCCTCCATCCGGTTTGCTTTACTCGCTATTGTTTGCAGGTTGTAGACAGTCATATCTGTTCGAACCTAGCGCGGAAACACGGAAGTCACAAGCTGATGCGAGCCTACATGAAACAATGCTCACATTCTCATGCCTGTGGCATACTCACTCGGGATGTTCGAACTCGACAAAAACGCATGACAAAAGGGATGCTCAACCATGAAACCGGAAACCCTCGCCCTTCACGCTGGCTTCGACGGCGACCCAACGACCAACGCCGCAACCACGCCCATCTATCAGACTACGTCCTACACGTTCGACGACACTCAGCACGGTGCGGACCTGTTTGACCTGAAGGTACAGGGCAACATCTATACGCGCATCATGAACCCCACCAATGCCGTATTGGAGGAGCGTATGGCGCAGCTTGAAGGTGGTGTGGGTGCCCTCGCGGTGGCCTCGGGTATGGCGGCCATCCTTTACTCCCTGCAAACCATCTGCAAAGTGGGCAACAACATTGTCAGTACCGGCCAGCTCTATGGCGGCACCTACAACCTGTTTGCCCACTCGTTGCCAAACCAGGGCATCGACTGCCGTATGGTGCGTCACGACGACTTTGAGGCAGTGGAGAAAGCGATTGATGACAACACCCGCGCCCTGTTCTGCGAATCCATTGGCAACCCGGCCGGTAACGTGGTGGATATCCAGCGCTGGGCCGATATCGCCCACAAACATGGCATCCCGCTGATTGTCGACAACACCGTGGCAACGCCTTTCCTGTGCCGGCCTTTCGAACACGGTGCAGACATCGTGGTGCACTCGCTGACCAAATACATCGGCGGCCACGGCACCACTGTAGCGGGTGTGGTGGTCGACTCCGGGAAGTTCGACTGGGCCGCCAACAAGGCGAAGTTCCCCATGCTCAACGAGCCGGACCCCTCCTACCACGGTGTGGTCTATACCGAAGCCCTTGGCGCCGCTGCTTTCATCGGGCGCTGCCGGGTGGTTCCCCTGCGCAATACCGGCGCAGCGTTGGCTCCATTTAACGCATTCCTGATCATGCAGGGGCTTGAAACACTTGGCCTGCGCATGGAAAGACACTGCGAAAACGCCGAAAAAGTGGCCAATTTCCTGCAGAATCACCCATCAGTGGAGTGGGTGAACTACGCCACCCTGGCCGACAGCCCCTACAAAGCCACCTGTGACAAAATCTGCGGTGGCCGTGCGTCGGGCATTCTCAGTTTCGGCATTACCGGCGGACTCGAGAACGGTGCAAAGTTCATTGACGCCCTGCAACTGATCTACCGCCTGGTCAACATTGGTGACGCCAAATCCCTAGCCTGCCACCCTGCCACAACAACACACAGACAGCTCAATCCCGAAGAGCTGGCGAGTGCGGGGGTCAGTGAAGACCTGGTGCGCCTGTCGATTGGCATTGAGCATGTGGATGACATCATTGCTGATATCAGTCAGGCACTGGACCAAGCCATCGCCTGACATAGCCACCGGGTACGACGAAAGTCGTACCCGGAACCCCCGTGATTATCCGTACCCGTCTTGTATCCTCTGTTGGCGCAGATTACCCTTTAGGGTCAGCCAAGCTTTTTATCCGCCCCCGAGAAGAGAGTCCCCCAGTAATGAGCGACAGCGCCAAATCACGCGTCACCAGTGGTTCCAAGTTCCGCAACGAACATGGATTCTCAGCGATCAAGGATGGCATCAAGCGCTCGGGCTCGGGCATCATCGACACCAAAACCCAACGCAAACCTTCCTGGCTGCGTGCACGCATGCCCGGTGGCGAGCGCTACGAAGCGGTTCGGAAGAACGTCAGTGAACACCGTCTGAGTACGGTATGCCAGGAGTCCCATTGCCCGAATATCGGCGAATGCTGGGCCAATGGTACCGCGACCATCATGGTGATGGGCTCCGTGTGCACCCGCGCCTGCCGCTTCTGCGCCGTTGATACCGGCAACCCCAAAGGCTGGCTGGACCATGAGGAGCCGGAAAACACCGCGAAATCCGTTGAACTCATGGGCCTGCGCTATATCGTACTAACCTCTGTGGATCGAGACGATCTGGACGACGGCGGTGCCGCTCACTATGCGGCCTGCGTATCCGCCATCAAGGAACGCACGCCTCAAGTGGCAGTGGAAGCCCTGACGCCAGACTTTGACGCCGTCATGGCGCACGTTGAAAAGGTCGTGGACTCCGGCCTGGACGTTTTTGCGCAAAATGTGGAAACCGTGAAACGCCTGACCACCCGTGTGCGGGACCCCCGCGCCGGATACGAGAAAACCCTCAGCGTACTGGCCCACGCCAAGCAGTACCGTCCGGACGTGCTCACCAAGACCAGCCTGATGCTGGGCCTCGGTGAAACGGAAGAGGAAATCCTCGAAACCATGGATGACCTGCGGGCTATCGGCGTCGACATTCTGACCCTGGGCCAGTATCTGCGCCCCACTCAGAACCACCTGCCGGTGGAACAGTATGTGACCCCGGAAGACTTTAACCGTTACCGTGAGATTGGCCTGGAGAAAGGCTTTATGGAAGTGCCATCGGGCCCCATGGTGCGCTCCAGCTACCGTGCCGATCGTGTCTTCGAAAAGAACAACCTGGGCCTTGCAGTGCCAGAAGTACCTGCTTCCTCCAACGCACAGCAGATTCCGGTCAAAGCGGTAGACTGAACCACTGATCAATTCCCTGGAATAGGCCTCAAACAAGGGCGCCGTCGACTGGCTGTTTGTGGCACACTCTGCACTCGCTTTCACTGTGTAGGGTAATTCTTGCGATGTCCTGGCTTCGATCTTTCTATGACCGGCTGATTTTTCCCCGTCCTGTTCTGGTACTCCTGCTGTTCGGTGCCCTGCTGTTGATAGCCAGCCTGCGGCTGGACCAGTTCCGCCTGGATGCCTCGGCCGAGTCGCTTGTTCTTGAAGATGATCGCTCCCTGGAGCAATACCGGGAGGTGAATCGCCGCTTCACCACCTCCGACGATTTCCTCGTTGTCACCTACACACCCGACCAGGAATTGTTCAGCAATGAGGGCCTGGCGTTGCTGGCGTCATTGCGGGACGAACTGGCCGCCCTGGAGAACGTCAACTCCACCAACAGCATCCTCAACGTCCCCCTGCTCCACAGCCCGGACCTGACCCTGGATACCGTTGACTCCGAGATCAAGACCATCGATGAGGATGGCGTAGCTCCGGAGACCGCCAGGAAAGCATTGCTCAACAACCCGTTGTATCCAAACCTGCTAATCAGCGAAGACGCACGAACCACCGCGATACAGGTGAATCTGCCTACTCCCGAGCGCTATTTCGAACTGCTTCGGGAGCGCAACGAGCTGCGGGACAAAGCGCAGAACGGCCAAGCCTCGGCAGAAGAACAGCAAAGACTGGAAACCGTCAGCCAGGCATTCATCGAGTTTACCGAAGCCCAGGGCGAGGAGCGGGACCGCACCATCAAACGGGTCAGGGACATCCTCGACAGCTACCGTGACCGCGCCGAGATCTACCTGGGCGGCGTGCCCATGATCGTTGCTGACATGATCCGTTTCATCCAGAACGACCTGTCCACCTTCGGTATTGGCGTGCTGATATTCCTGCTGTTGACCCTGGCGATCATTTTCCGCCAGTGGCGCTGGGTGCTGGTGCCGCTGTTGTGCTGCAGCTTTACAGTGTGGCTGGTGATCGGTTACCTGAGCTGGGCGCAATGGCCAGTCACGGTGATTTCATCCAATTTCGTGTCGTTGTTGCTGATCATGACTCTTTCGCTGACCATCCACCTGATCGTTCGCTATCGGGAGTTCCAGCACGACGACCCTGAAGCCGAATCACGGGATACGCTGCGGCGCACTCTGCTGGCCATGATCAAACCCTGTTTCTACATGGCCATCACCACCATCGTTGCTTTCGGCTCGCTTACCTTCAGCGGTATCCGCCCGGTGATCGATTTTGGCTGGATGATGACCATCGGCCTGACCGTGGCGTTCCTTATCACATTTATCATCTTCCCAACCCTGCTGGCGCTGCTGCCACCGCCGGTGGACGACCGGGTGCGTTCCAACCGGATTCCCTTTACCGATTGGTTTGCGCGGTTTACCGAGCACTACGGCAAAACCGTACTGGTCGGCTCCGCCATCCTCGCGGTGCTCTGTGTCATCGGCCTGAACCGCCTGACGGTGGAAAACAGCTTCATCGACTACTTCAAGTCCAGCACTGAAATCCACCAGGGCATGATCACCATCGATAATCGCCTGGGAGGCACAACCCCGCTGGATGTGGTGATTACGGACGACAAGCCTCCTGAAAGCGAAGCCAGCGGCGATCCCTTTGCCAGTGGTGGTGATCCCTTTGCCAGTGACTGCGACCCGTTTGTAGAGGACTGCGAGGGTGCGGAGGAATACCGGGACACCTGGTTTACCTATCAGAAGATGGATCGGCTGGGCAAGGTTCACGATTATCTGGACAGCCTGCCAGAGACCGGCAAGGTCATGTCCATCAGCACCACACTGGGCATCCTTGCCCAGGTTAACGGTGGCGAGCCCCTGAATGCCCTGGAACTGGCGTTCGTGCCCTCAGCGGTGCCGGATGACTTGAAGGACATTCTTCTGACGCCCTACATCAGCGAAGAGCACGACCAGGCCCGCTTCAGCATCCGCATCCTGGAGACCTCCCCGGACCTGCGGCGGCAGGCATTGCTGGACCGCATTCGCACTCACCTCACCGAAGAGATGGGTTTTGAGGACGATCAGGTGAAGCTCACGGGCATGACGGTGATGTACAACAACATGCTGCAAAGCCTGTTCGATTCCCAGATCAAGACCATCGGCATTGTCTTCCTGGCCATCATGGTGATGTTCTTGATCCTGTTCCGGTCGATAAAGCTGGCGCTGATCGGCATGGCCCCCAACCTGATCGCGGCGGGGTCGGTGCTGGGCCTGATGGGCTGGCTGGGCATTCCGCTGGATATGATGACGATCACGGTGGCGGCGATTACGGTGGGCATTGCGGTGGACGACACTATTCACTATATCCACCGTTTCAAGACGGAATTCGAGAAAGATGGCGACTACCTCGCCACCATGCACCGCTGCCACCGCAGCATCGGGCAGGCGATGTTCTTTACCTCGCTGACGATTATTACCGGGTTTTCGATCCTGGTGCTGTCGAATTTCATCCCGACCATCTACTTCGGGTTGTTCACGGGATTTGCCATGTTCATGGCTTTGGTGGGGGCGCTTACGTTGTTGCCTCGGCTCATCTTGCTGGTTAAGCCGTTTGGCGCACGGGCGAGTTTCTGAAAGCCCCCCTCTCCGCAATGCTTAAGCACGAAATCACAGGCTATAAATGAGAAAACCGCCAAGGCCATAAGCCAAGGCGGTTTTCCAAGCTCCAGACACGAACCCAGAAGGCAGCAGTTGGAGCTACCGGCGCTTACTGCATACCTTTCTGCTGCTGCCGCTGCATCTGACGCTGCTGTTGCATCTGCTGCTGCATTTGCTGCATACGCTTGTTCAGCTCATCGCGCTGCTCTTCGGTAAATACTGCATCAACCTTCGCCTGCATCAGGGTGGACATGGCTGTCATCTCGCCAGTGACGTCACCAAGCTCTTCCGCTTTTTCACGAATCGCATCTTCGTCGAAATCCGGCTTGATTTGGGCCTGGATCTGCTGCTGCAGTTGCTGGGCTTCGCCCTGAAGCTCCTGAATCTCAGCCTGCATCTCTTCAATGATGCCGCGAATTTCTTTCTGCTGGTCTTCACTCAGGCCAACCATCTGAGCCAGCTGATCAACCTGGTCCGGCTGCCCACCAGATTGCTGCGCCATCGCCGGAGAGGACAGCCCGATAGCAATCAGGGCAATTCCGAACAGTTTCACGAGCTTCATAGAAATCTCCACTAATCGATTATTTAAGTCGCTTTCGGTTTTCGAGCCCTACACCCTAAATCAAAACAACCGGGTATTTCACCCCGAACCCCCTTCTTTTTGTACATACTTCACACCCTCACATGCCTCAGCTCCCACCATGGGCGGGTTGAGAGAAATGTGAAAATTTAGTCATTACCGTCCATAATGGCGCCGTTCAGCCACTTCAGGAGTATCAACCATGGCCATTAACTGGTTTCCAGGGCACATGCACAAGGCCCGCAAGGAAATCAAAAAGGTAATGCCCCAGATGGATCTCATTATCGAGGTCGTGGATGCGCGCCTGCCGTTCAGCAGCGAAAACCCGCTGGTCCCTGCCCTGCGCGGTGATACACCCGTCATTAAAGTACTCAACAAACGGGACCTGGCTGACCCGACCATTACCGAACAATGGCTCAGCTGGCTCGAAAAGGAACGTGGCGTGCGGGCCATCACCATGACCCACAACCAGCGTGCGGAAGCCCTCGATATACTGCGGCTGGCTGGTGAAATGACGCCGGATCAAGATCGCCAGAAGCGGGCGTTGCGGGTGATGATCCTGGGCATCCCCAATGTCGGCAAGTCCACGCTGATCAACACCATGGCGGGCCGGCCGGCAGCCAAGACCGGGAATGAGCCCGCAGTAACCCGGGCGCAGCAGGCCATCAAGCTGCCCGACAACGTCCTGCTCTATGACACACCGGGGTTTCTCTGGCCCAAGCTGTCCCCAGAGGCCTGCGGATACCGTCTGGCCATTAGTGGCGCCATTCGCAGTGCGGTGATTGAGTTTGAGGACGTGGCGTTATTCGAAGCGGATTATCTGCTGGACGCGTATCCCGAACTGGCAATGGCGCGCTACGGGTTCGAAGAAAAGCCTCGAGACGGCCTGGCCCTGATGGACGGAATCGCGGCAAAACGGCGATTCCTGGGGAGAGGCGGCGTTCCGGACCTGCACAAGGTTTCGGAAATACTGCTCAACGAATTCCGCTCCGGAAAGCTCGGGCGAATTTCATTGGAGACACCCGCCATGGTGGAGCAAGAAGCCCGGGAAGAGGCTGAACGTCAACGCGAGAAATCAGACAAAGCCTGATCATCGAGACCACAACGGCATACGTTGAACCATCCCGCCGCCACATAGGCGGACGGCAGTGCGTCGAACATATCACGTGCCGTGCGAACCAGATGGGGCTGATCATAGAATCCAGCCTCAGTCGCCAACCGGGAGACGGATATACCCGGCTCCCAGAACGCCAATGCGCGGTTGATCTTCAGGTGCAGAAGAAAGCGGCGCAGCGGCACGCCCGTTTCCTGACGAAACAGATGAGTCAGCCGTGACGAGGACAGCCCGACACTTTGAGCCAGAGAGTTCAGCTCCAGGCGATCCGGCAGCTCCGCCCTCAGTTTCCCGCAAATAGCCGCTATACGGTCGTCCAGTGCAACGGGCGCGTGCCCGCTCTGAGAAGCTACCCTTGCCAACGCGCCGGCCATGGCCTCGCAGTCTGTCTCTTCGGGATCAGGCAGATCCACACCGGTCAAGGAAAGATCCGTGGAGGCCATGCCTGCCGTAACGTATTTCAGGGACCGCCAGTAAACGCTGTCGGGATCGAGCTGGGCGATCCAGATTCTGGCCTCCCCGGGCTCCAGTGCCTGGGGAACATCAGGGGCTACGATGGCGGCGCGGGTTTCCCGCCATTCACCGTCCACAGCCAGCCGAAAGGGACGGTCGAGCCCCACCAGCAAGGAAGCGCTAATGTGGCGATGGGAGCGGTTGGGCATTAATTGCCCGAGTACCTGCCAGTGATCCTGCCACAAAAATACGGTGCCCTTGTGGTCCTGATCGCTGGTTGGCCTTTTAAGGGGCGGAGCCTGCATGGCGCTACACTCAACTCTGCATTTCCCTGCAAGCATACCTCAAGCCGCCTTGATTCAGTGACTCTGAGGCTGACGCCCACCGTTATGGCCACTTTGGGGGCCACTCTGGGCATAGGGCACCGGTATTCCCAGCTTCGCCGCAAACTCGATGCTAACGAAGATCGGCCCGATCAGCAGGAACACAAGGTCTTCCACAAACGACGGCTTCTTGCCTTCAATTTTATGGCCGACCACCTGGACCGCCCAGGCAACGATCCAGACCACAAGACTGGCCCAGAACAGGGACAGACCACTGACCAGCACACTCTGTATGGCCCACAAAGACAGTACAAACCAACCCGCCATCAATACGAATACCCAAAGCGACAGGCGCAGATAGACGATACCCGACAAGCCCGCGAGAATCGTGGCACCGTTGACCCAATACGCCCCAGAGCCAGAAAGGCCAAACCAGCTCCCTACCGGTATCAGCCAGAACAATCCCAGTGTTGATATCAGGATTGCCGGAACGCAGGCAATATGGACCCACTGGTTGACGGTGTTCTGATGGCTGTCGCCGTAGTCATGCAGAAATTGAGACAGTGAACGCACGGTGGATCTCCCTCGGGTTATTGTTGATAAACGGCATCTTACCAACGTCCATGATCGCCGCCTTGTACGTAACGGCTATGCCGGCTCGCCTGGCCTCTTCTGGCACCTTACCAAGGTCAAATATCGCCGCAGCGCCAAAGCGCCTAGTGTTCCGTGCGGTTAATTCGATGACTTATTATCGATTAAACTCAGCTTTGCCCTCGCGACCGATGTCATAATGGATTCGGCGCTTTTGTGCCATCGGAATGGCTTGGCCAGTGTCTCATTATGAACCTTGATGTAC
>NZ_JBSXOB010000022.1:0-5043 GCF_056857915.1 Marinobacter sp. B-12
CTTTTAGAGCGTGTGGCACAGCCACTCGCTCCTGGAGGATCGTTCTAACAGTCGCGAAGCGTCTGTTGATCCGACTTCGGGGGCCCCGCGATCAGCGGGGATCCTTTACCGGCCGGAGGTCGGAAGCGCGAGGGATACGGAAGGCGTCAGTCCCGCCAACGGCGGGATGAGCGAATAGCGAACCTGGAGAAGCCCGCCCCGAAGGGCGCGCCAAAGGCTGCACCTCACTCGGAAAAATCCTGCGTAGCTTGATGATTGGCGGTCAGAGCCGCGTAATTCTCCAGTGTATTGATACGCTCGTTGTACCTCCGCCCCTTCACACCTTTGATCAGGTAAACATTCGGCGATCCTTTAAGAGCTTGAGCGGGCACCGGCAGTCCAAACGCTTCAAGGGTGCTTTCGTTGGTAACCCTCAAAACGCTGATCAGGTCGTGGTTAACCAACAGGTCAATCGCCTGGCGAATGTTTTTACTGCTCAGCCCTGTCCTTTCCATCATTCGATCGTAAGAGATCAACGAGACATTGGTGTCTCTCTGGCACACGGACAACATGAGCAGATAGATCACGAGACCATTCATGGCAGTCTGACCCCGTTTCGGGTACTCAGAAAGCATGATGGGATAGCTGCTCGATACCCTTCGCATCCCGAACAAGTGCCCCTTCGGTAATTTGACGTGCCCTTTCCACTCATCCGCTCTGTCCGGATCAAGCCCCTTTATTCTGTAAACCAGGGGTTTGTAGCCAAGCCTTTCGATGGCATCCGTAGCCTCCAAAAGCTTCAGGCCCTCGCACACCATTGCCCTCGACAGCTTGAGATACAGCTGAATTTCCTCGTAGGTTGTCCGCAGACAGTGCTTGCCCACGTTCCTTTCTTGCTTTTTGTCATCAGCCATCGCCACCAACGCAATGTAGATCTTCAAAGCCGCGATCACCTGGCCAGCGGTCGGCGTCTTTGAGAGTCCCATCAGAAGTGGTACCCCCAAACTCACAGTAAGAGGGTCTGTGCGAGTAACCTTTGCCAAGGCCCACGGTGAACACCGCTCTTTCCCCAGCCAATATCTTGGGATCGGCGAAAACCGGTCTTCTCTCAAGCTCGTGCTCTGATCGCTCATCTCAAGAACTTCTCCAGATTACGGCCAACGCCACCAAGGCCATAGAAAGAACAGCGAGATTCTCTGTTGGCATAGTGCCGGCGACAGCAATGAAGCTGTCCAACCAGGACGGTGTTTCGGTCATGTTGCAGACTCCATTTGATCTACCATGCAATCAATTTAGATTGGACGGCAATAGATCTCTAGAATACTGATACAGCTAAATCTGCAACTTTCATAATAAAATCAATAATTAATCTAATTTTACATAGTTCATGAGAAACACTCATTTGATGGTGTATCCTCCACCCTACCCCAATAATGCGAATTACCAACACCTAAAAGGGAATACTAGCCGGTCTTCTGAAAGGAGGATCCCTACCGGCTGGTGCCGCTGATAACATCAGCGACGCCACCAAAACGATCTAGTACAGATCGCTACACCAACCAAAACCACCAGTACAGGTACAGCTGTCAGCCAGATCGGAACACCAGTCGCCGACATTATGAACATTGATGTCAGGCCCGTAGTCACTATCTTTCCGCCCAGGGTGTTGAGCCCTATATCCGTTTCCTTCTTGTTTTCCATTCGATTACCTCGCTCTTTTTCAATATTTCTTAACCTATTTATACCGTTGGACACTGTTCTCGCTTCAGGCTGCAAAAACGTATTCACCGACCACTGCCTGCTCGTAATTCGGTCCAGGTAATCTCTATTTATAAAAAGCTCGCTTTAACCGACATCAGCGGAAACACCCCGTCCTTGCGGCGACCGGCCTTACGATTTTCAGAGCTTTCAATACAACAAGGTTTCGTGGACTGAAAAAGTTGGCGAGTCGCTTTTTGCGCCTCATATCGGGGCTACGGAAATGCAGAAATTGAACGGCTATCTTGCGTGGTGAGGCAGTCCGATTGGATTTCAAAAATATCGGCGCGGTAGGATCTCTGAGAAGTCAGGATTTAGAGGGGGGTTAGTCCCGCAACGCGGGATCAACGAATAGCTCATCCAGCGAAGCGTGGCCGGAAGGATATGCCTTCTTTTCCCGAAGGGTGGGCTGGACCCATTAAAGGTCCAGCCCTGCGGGCTCGGCAGCGGCCCAGAAATCGGCACCGAAAAGATAGCCGCGCGCGGCTTCGGTGACGGGAATTTCCGGTCGCTGTCGGTTGAAAAAATAGCAGCGCTCAAACGGCATCAAGGTGATTCGTTCATCGAATCCCGCCGGTAGCGCTTCCAAACAATCCACTAGGGCACCATCGGCAAAGGCGAACACGGTGCGGACGCCCTCGGAGATTACTCTCTCCCATGTTTTTTTGGACACGACAAACCGGACATTCTCCAGACCCACGGCCCGTGCGTAGCCAACCACCTTGCCCTTATCAGGGCCTTCCATCGCCTGAATGGAAAAGAAATTCGGCTTTAACAGATTGCGATAGGCGCGCACCCTCATTCCGACCCGGACGCTTCGCTCCCTATAAGGCACAAACATCACTCCCCTCCCCTATCAGTTTCCGGCCGGAAACTCCGGCCGGATCCTTTCCCTTAGTTGAGCAGCGAACCGAGTCGCATTTCAGTTTCGGCCACTGTCGGCGTGAGGGCCATACCGCACAACCCCATCAGAGTGGCAGCAGTACCTTTGACGCCATCGGATGTTTTCTGCATCCGGCCAGCCACCACACACCGACCTTCCCAAACCGGAGCGGTCCTATCTGGTACCAGGTTTTCCAGCTTATCCATTGCTTCAAACCTATCCACGCCTCCCGTTTTCCCATACACCAGGTATTTGTTCACCATTTCAGCACCGTATAACCCGAGGGCTTCCAGGAACACGGCATGCCCGACCACGTATTGCTCACGTAGCTCCTGCGCGGAAATCTTCCCTGATAGCATCAGATCCCACATCGGTACATGGGCGCGCGCCTTTTCAAGAAAAAGAATGACGCCTTCTTTCGCGTCTCTCAGGTAGGCTTCGTCGTAATCGACAATGCTCCGTTTGGTAAGGTCGGTCAGATTGGAAATGAATTTCTTGAATCTCACCAGGTTCCACAGCTTAAAGCTCTTCGGGCCCACACTGCCCGATTCAAATTCAACCCGGCTCCGAAACTCAGGAATCTCTTTGAGCAGATCCAGGACAAACCCATTGAACGGATCCCGCTGGTCATACAGAGCACTCAGCGAGCTACTCGGTTTCTTGGCGTTTGCATTGATGTCGGCGAACATCTGCTGGCTCCGCTTCAATCCCTGATCAAAAAACAAAGTCACACAGACAGTTTCCTCACCCAGGATCGGCATGGATTCCAGGGCCAATTCGATGCCCCGGCGCCGGTGTTGGCCATCGTTGATCAGCATTACGGCGTCCATTGGGATGTGAAGAACCCCCACCCGAGCGCCGGCGCCAGAAACCTGCAAACCTTCGAACGCCATTTCACTGCTCACGCTCGCCGTAATTGCCG
Source organism: Marinobacter sp. B-12 (assembly GCF_056857915.1). NCBI lineage: Bacteria > Pseudomonadati > Pseudomonadota > Gammaproteobacteria > Pseudomonadales > Marinobacteraceae > Marinobacter > Marinobacter sp. B-12. The sequence goes on from NZ_JBSXOB010000022.1 coordinate 3,543, forward strand.
GCAGGACGTATTCGTGACGATTCTCAAGGATGTAATCAGCGATATCCCGAGCATGGCGCTCATTGAGATGACGTTGGGCCCGCGCTTCAGTTGGCAAGGTATCCTCATCAAATCGAAACAACTTCACCAGGTACTTAAAAGGAATCTGGGCGGTATAGAACTCATTGCCCGCCTGAATTCCTTTCACGGCTGGGAAGCTGTAAGTGATCTCAGAGCGCTCCGACACATCAGCCTCGATGGCATTGATTCGCGCCATACGCTCGGCAAACTCCTGGCGCTGGGCCTCTTCCTCGTCTAGCTTGGCTGCTGCGCGCTCTCCGAACTCAGCCTTGAGCTCATCTACAGTCAGACCAAGATCTTCCAACCAGGAAGCGAAGAAATCCGGCCGCTCAATTGGTGTGCCTCGCTCTTGAAGAATTAGGTCTCGTGCCAGGCTCAAGCCCAAACGTTCGTGCCGCTCCTGCTTTGCCTGGGCCACCAAACTTGGGACCACATCGCCAACAGCGTGCCCATAAGGCGCGTCAATCATGGCAATGCGCTCGGGATAATCAGCCTTTCGCTGTAGGGTTCGCCACCGCTCGTCGGCTGTCTCCTGACTCTTGTGGCGACTAATGATTTTTCCCTCCTCGAAAGTCTCGGAGAAGGACTTAGTGATGGTAACGCGCTCCAAGGCAATAACGTAGAACATGGTATTTTCCTCTGGTTCTGAGAGTTTCCGGGCGGAAACATGGGGGCTTTCGCCCCCTCCTGGTTAGTCGAGAAGACGGTAGATTTTGGAGGCCTCTGGATGGTCACCAACGACTTCCATTAGCTTGTCGTAGGTTTCCAAGAGGTATGCGTCTTCCGGGAATTTGTGCATTCCATAGGAACTGGCATAAATGGTCAGAACCAGGCCAGCGGCATCAGCGCTCATGGTTTCATCCGCATAGTTCAGCGGGCTTACCAAACGCACCGGCTCGTCGGTACTCAGAGACATATAAAGCGCGTCATTCGAGGTGATATTAAGATCCCAATAGCCACCGTTGTACGCTTCGTTGAAGGTGTTCATGAAGCTGAACACAAACATTTCCAGGTTCACGCAACGATCGCCCCAGTATTGGTGCATTGTTTCTGCGCGTTGGAGGGTCGGAACACGGGTAAAAAACTCAGGGAGAGCTTGTGCAGTAGTCATAGCAAATATCCTAACTCGCCTCGATGACCGCCGGCGTATCGCGGTGGCCAGCACCCCGCTGACCATGTGATTATTATCGGTTTTCCTTCCCTGTCTGTCAATCTCTTTGTATACCTTTCAAAGAATAAAAACCCATATAAATCAGCCCTCTTTGTGCATCTTCGTCTAACACCAGACTTGTCTTTTGCAGTGTGATGATCTTGATTGTCCGGATGCCGCCGGGATCGGGCAGAGCCCGACTTAGATTCAGCGCGGCTTCGCCGCCACATCGTTGGTGAATGCTGACCAGGCCCCTGCCCTGTCGTGAGATCCCGACCGCCCATCAACCGC
>NZ_JBSXOB010000023.1:0-59070 GCF_056857915.1 Marinobacter sp. B-12
CTATTCTTGCTCAAGACAAAACTCAATTTCGACGAGTCACTGTCCTGATATTTCGTATCCGAAATACCTCGGCCAGCGCCCACACGAATTACTTGGTTAACTTTTTAAAGAGCGTTCGGGGCTTGCCCGATCAAGGTGGCGCATTCTACATCGAATCGCTGCCTTGTCAACCGCTTTCTGAAGAATTTTTAAACTCGAAATCTTCAATCAATTCAAACGGTTGTCTTTCAATTTCTGGCCCGCCTCAGTGGCGTACCCCTCGAAAGAGATGCGTATTCTACAGAGCTCAGTCGGACTGTCAACGCGGTTTTCAATATTTTCTCAAAAACCTTACTTATCGATCAATCCGTGATCACTACACGGGCAATCTTCTTCTTACCCGCCTGTACAACGCAGTCGTCGCCCAGATTAAAGAAACGATCCCCCTCGTGCTTCTCGCCATCAATAAAGACAGCACCACGCCCAAGTACATCTCTGGCAGCGGCCCCATTCTTCACCAACCCTGCCAGACGAAGCACTGTAGCGACAGGCAACTGCTCCTGCCCGGCGAGGGAAACCTCGATAGTCGGCACGTTCTCGGGTATTTCACCCAGACCCACCCGGTTACCAGCGGATTTGTGGGCCGTCGCTGCAGCGTCTGCGTCATGGAAGCGCGTGATAATTTCTTCCGCCAACAGCTTTTTGTAGTCCTGGGGATTTGCACCTTCGGAAACCGCGGCGCGAAATTCACCCACTTCCGCCAACGGCCGAAAACTCAGCAGCTCGAAATAACGCCACAGTAGATCATCCGGCATGGACAGCAACTTGGTGTACATTTCACCCGGCGAATCATTAACGCCCACATAATTGCCCAGTGACTTTGACATCTTCTGGACACCATCCAGCCCTTCCAGCAAAGGCATGGTCAATACAGCCTGCGGCTTCTGGCCATAGTGCTTCTGGAGAATACGCCCCATCAACAAATTGAACTTTTGGTCCGTTCCACCCAGTTCCACATCCGCCTCGAGGGCGACCGAGTCGTACCCCTGAACCAGTGGATACAGGAACTCATGGATGGCGATGGGCTGCTCGGCACGGTAGCGCTTGGTAAAATCATCGCGCTCGAGCATACGGGCAACCGTATATTGCCCCGCCAGACGAATCATGTCAGCCGCAGAGAGCTTGCTCATCCAGTCAGAGTTAAACACCACTCGCGTCTTTTCCTGATCCAGGATCTTGAACACCTGCTCTTTATAGGTAATGGCGTTGGCGGCAACCTGCGCCTCGGTCAGAGGCGGACGAGTTGCACTCTTACCAGTGGGGTCACCAATCATTCCGGTGAAATCTCCAATAAGGAAGATCACCTCATGTCCCAGATCCTGGAACTGTCGCAGTTTGTTGATCAGAACCGTATGGCCTAAGTGGAGATCAGGGGCCGTGGGATCGAATCCGGCTTTTATCCTGAGAGGGCGCCCCTCTCGGAGCTTCTCAATCAACCCTTCCTCGGGGATCAACTCATCCATGCCGCGCTTGATTACGGCCAGTGCCTCATCAATAGATGCCATGTACCACACATCCTCAATTCTGATCATTTGGGCCGGACGACAGTTACAGAGATCTACAAAAGAAATCTGTGCGTTACCAGCACCCTTGTTAAAGTGTACCTGCTCAGTTTTCGAACAAAGCCGCGTATTTAAGGCCCGGCATTATAACAATCCCGGCCTCAAAAATCCGGCCCGCATGCCGGTAACGGTAATGTTTGATGCTGTCCTGAGCGCATTTTATACGGTAATCTGTTGGACTATACTTGAACAACAGCTTTAATTAGGTAGTACAACCTGCCGGAATACCGATTAAAACGGATGCGACACGTGCTGAAAATGTTTCCAAAAACCCATATCACCATTGCTGCGGCGACCAGTGTTGTCATCGCAGCCGCTATTCTGATGAGCCCCAGCGCCGATGTAGAAGCCAACAGAATGGCTTATTCGTTGGATCTCGACGAAGGCACCGTCAAGGAGTCAGGCACGCCATCTCCGCGCCCGAGCAAGCAGCCCGCCGCCGACAAGATGTCTGAAGACAAGGCAACGGCAGCATCTGAACTGGCATCCATCAGCAATGAGACTCAGCTACCCGGGGCACTGGACACCGCTGCAGCCATGGCTGAGGTCAGCGAGCCGGAGTTGCAATGGCAGGAATACAAGATCAAGTCCGGCGACACACTTTCATCCCTGTTCGGCAAAGCCGGCTTTAACGACGGTATTATGCTGTCTGTGATCCATGGCTCTGGCGAAGCCGATAAACTTCAGCGGCTCTACGCTGGCGAAACCATCGCTTTTGCAACCGATGATGCCGGCGAACTCGCAGCCATCGACCTTCAGCGCAATCTCCTGGAAACCCTTCACGTTGAGAAGACCGAGGAAGGTTTTACCGGCGAAACCGTGGTCCGCGAGCCCGACGTTAAGCCAGCATTTGCCTCAGGCGTTATTGACGGCTCCCTCTATGTGGCCGCGCGCGAAGCTGGCATGAGTGACAGACTGGCCATGGAAATGGCCGGCATCTTCGGGTGGAACATCGACTTCGTATACGATGTCCGCAAGGGTGACCGGTTCGAAGTGGTGTATGAGGAACTGTATCTGGACGGTGAGAAGTTCGATACCGGCAACATCCTGTCTGCCCGTTTTATCAATCAGGGCAAGGAGGTCATTGCCCTGCAATACACCGACAGTAACGGCGATACCGACTATTACAGCCCGGATGGCAGCAGCATGCGCAAGGCGTTCCTGCGCACACCTATCAATGCCCGCGTCTCGTCTTCCTTTAACCTCCAACGCCGTCACCCGGTGCTGGATGTCGTTCGCCCGCACGAGGGCACTGACTACGCCGCGCCTCCAGGTACTCCCATAAAAGCAGCAGGGCACGGCAGGGTACAGTTTGCCGGCTGGAAAGGCGGCTACGGCCGCACGGTCATTCTCAAGCACGGCGACAACATTACAACCCTTTATGCCCACATGAGCCGCCTCGGCAAAGGCATCAAGAATGGGACCAAAGTCAAGCAGGGCGACACCATTGGCCATGTCGGCTCTTCCGGCATGGTCACCGGCCCCCACCTGCACTATGAATTCCGGATCAACGGCTCCCCGAGAAACTCGCGGAAGGTTAAGCTCCCTGATGCGAAACCAGTGCCCAAGTCAGAAATGGCCCGCTTCAAGGGATTTGCCGAGCAGCAAGTTGCCAAGTTCGAGCTGTTCCGCCAGAACTACCAGCATCTAGCCCTGGCCGCTGACGAGTGAACTGAATGAAAGCGTGGATTGGACTGATGTCTGGCACCAGCATGGACAGCATTGACGCCATACTGGTGTCGTTCAGCGGCCAAACAATCCTGGTGCATGCCACCCACACCACCACCTACCCAGACGACATACGCCGAAGGCTGTATAATCTCAGCCAGAACCGGGGAACGCCGGACGACGTCGGCGAGCTTGATCACGCCGTCGGCTCACTGTTTGCCCTCGCAGCGAAGACCGTGATCGACAAATCCGGCTTTCCGGCCTCGTCCATTAATGCCATAGGCAGCCACGGCCAGACCCTGCGACACCACCCTGATAGTTCGGCACCTTTCTCCCTGCAGATTGGCGACCCCACCGTTATCACTGAGCGAACGGGCATCACGACGGTGGCAGACTTCAGACGACGGGATCTGGCGGCAGGCGGCGAAGGCGCTCCACTGGTGCCGGCATTTCATAAAGCCTTCTTTAGTTGTGCAGGCGAGAGCCGGTGCATCCTGAATCTTGGTGGCATCGCCAATATCACCCACCTTCCAGCGGACACCAATGAGCCAATCACCGGTTTTGATACAGGCCCCGCGAATGCGTTGATGGATGCGTGGTGCATGGATCAGACAGGCCGCGCGTTTGATGAAGACGGTGCATGGGCAGAGGAAGGTGAAATCAATCAGGCGCTGCTAAGCGACCTGCTTTCGGATGCCTACTTTTCACGCCAGCCACCCAAGAGCACCGGCACCGAAAAGTTCAATCTTGAGTGGATCAAGACTCAGTTACGCCGCCACCCGGATCTCTCCGGCGCCGACGTACAACGCACCCTTCTCGAGCTAACGGCCGTGTCTGTCGCGCAGCAGTTGCCACAATCACCGGGAACGACGATATTTGCGTGTGGAGGCGGCGCTAAAAACAGGATTCTGATGCGGGCGCTGCAGCGAACCTGCAGCCCGGCCCGCCTTGCATCAACAGATGACCTTGGCCTGGACCCACAGTGGGTAGAACCAGCCGCATTTGCCTGGCTAGCCAGCCAGACTCTCTCCGGCAAGCCCGGAAATGTTCCGGAAGTGACCGGAGCAGAAGGAAAAAGAATACTGGGAGCGGTGTACTACGCCTGAACATTCGCGTCAGATCGAGAAAGAGCTACCACAGCCACACGTAGAACTGGCATTGGGGTTCTGCACGACAAATTGCGACCCCTGCAACCCTTCCTGATAATCCACGGTTGCCCCGATCAGATACTGGTAACTCATGGGATCCACAAGCAACATCACGCCATCCCTTTCGATGACAGTGTCTTCCTCATCCTGCGCCTCATCAAATGAGAAACCATACTGGAAACCGGAACAGCCGCCACCGGTGACAAACACGCGAAGCTTGAGGTCGGAGTTACCCTCCTCGTCCACCAGCTCCCGTACTTTGGATACCGCGCTGTCACTGAAAAACAGCGGTGTGATTGCTTGTTGCTGAACTACACTCAAGTCCGCCTCCGGTTACAGAAAGATCTGGTCTGATTATCATATTCCTGACTAAAACAATCAACTATTCCTTGCCGGACACTCCCATCGACTCTTTCTCCTCCGGTTTTTCTTCCGAGACAGCGTCTCCAATAGCGTCCGGCTGTTTGTCCCTGCTCAACAAACCTACAGGCTCGTTCTGATGAACCAGGCTTCCGTTGACAGACGCGCCCATGGCCATCTCGATCAGATTGTAGTAGACGTTGCCATGGATGGAGGCTTTTTCGGCCAGTTCAAGGTGCGTCGATGCGTACACATCGCCATGAACCGTACCGTTTACGATTACATGGGGGGCAACAATGTCACCCTCCACGGAGCCCACTTCAGACAACCGCAACACCGCATCACCGCCTTCTTCGGCAACCACCCGGCCGCGAATAGTGCCATCAACATGCAGCCCACCGGAGAAATGCACATCCCCCTTAACCGTCGTGCGGGATGAGACCAGCGTATCGAAGTGCCCCGCGGGCCGCCTTGGTTTCTGTTTCTTTTTGCCAAGCATTTCAGTTCTCCGTTAATTCATCCCAATCAAAAGTTCGTTCGGCCTGGGACGATTTCCTGCCTTCAGCACGGGCGACCACCTGCAACTCTACTGGCTTGAAACCGTCCGGCACTCGCAAAAGCCCCTCTACATCCTGAAAATACCGGAAGCGGAACTTGACTCCCAAATCGTCGATATCATCAGACAAATCCCGTAGCGCGATCACTTCTTTGTCTCCGTTTCGCATGCCGATGACGTTCACCGCGACCACGCCCGATATATAACTCTTGTTGTCACCAATCTGGGTGAGCACCAACTTGAAACCGTAGGTGTCGTCCTCGCGCCCCTGCTGCATCGCGAACCGATCAACCTGCAGCCCTTTACTGGTTTCCGAAGGCGCCATGATGTTTTTATAGAAAGTCAGGTCCGCTTTCAGTGACGCGATCCGGGTTTCCAGATCAACGATGCTCCTTCTCGCCTGGTTAAGCGCTTGTGCATCTATGGTTCGCCCCCGCTCCAGGTTGACCAGTTGCTGGCTGGCCTCGCGGTTTTGTTCTCGAAGGTCCTCAACCTGCTCTTCCAACAGGTCGCGGGACTCCTCGGCGGTTGAAAAACGGAACCCACCCTGTGCCATACCGGTCACATACCCCAGCACCGCAGCAAGGATGGAAAACGTCAGCAATATCAAGCTGCGGCGAAGTCGGTAACCCGGGCGATGCCGGATAACGACGTATTCTTCAGCGGGTTTTCTGTGTTCGCTCACCGGTCAGGCCTATGGTAGCAGCGCGGGCGCTTCCAGCCCGAGGGTTTCCTTGAGGTCAAACATGATGTTCATGTTCTGGACCGCCTGCCCTGCCGCACCTTTCACCAGGTTATCAATGACCGATGAAACGATCACAATGTTGCTCTGCTCCTGCCGGTGAAGGGCCATACGACAGTTGTTGGCACCACGAACACTGCGGGTTTCCGGATGGCTGCCAAAAGGCATCACGTCCACGAAAGGCTCATCCCGGAAGCGGTCTTCAAACAGCGACTGGAGGCGGTCAAAGTCAGCGGGGTTCCGGAGCTCCGCGTAGAGAGTCGCCTCGATTCCCCGGACCATCGGAATCAGGTGCGGCACGAAGGTAACACCAACATCAACACCCGCCGCCTGCGACAAACCCTGGCGAATTTCCGGGAGATGACGGTGGCCGGATGCTCCGTAGGCCTTGAAGCTCTCACCCACCTCACCGTGCAGCATGCCGATCTTGCCCTGACGCCCCGCACCACTGGCACCTGACTTGGCATCCGCGATCAGTCGCGACGGATCGACCAGTCCGCTCTCCAGCAACGGCAGAAAACCCAACTGGACAGCTGTGGGATAACAGCCAGGATTAGCCACAAGTTGTGCTGCGCGGATCTTGTCCCGCACCACTTCCGGCAGGCCATAAACCGCTTTCTCCGCCCACTCGGCGCTTTCGTGGGGCATACCGTACCATTCGGCCCAGACATCAAGGTCCCGAAGGCGGAAGTCCGCCGACAAATCCACAACACGGGTTCCCGCAGTCATCAGTTCCGGCATCATGCGCATGGCCACACCGTGAGGCGTAGCGAAAAAGACTAAATCACAGGCTGCCAGCGTCTTTACGTCCGGCTCGGAAAAGGCAAGGTCGTAGTGGCCGCGAAGGTTCGGATACATATCGGCGACCGGCATGCCGGCCTCCGAGCGCGATGTAATGCAACTCACCATCACATCCGGATGGACCGCAAGAATCCTCAGGAGCTCAACACCGGTATAACCGGTTCCACCTACAATGCCTACTTTTATCACCTGTTTCTCCAGCTGAAATCGAGTTCATAAAACACGCATAGTCTAACATGATAAACCAATGACTTATTGCAGCCCGACCGGCGCTGGTTACAATATCGTCAAGAAACCACTCGTCCCTGGAAAACCGGCGGTCATGCGCAAACTGAGAAAAAAGATCACTGAAAATCTGATCCCGGTTTTCCGACGCCGGCTGTCCGGTGTCGACGCCTTGCCGCAACTGGCTGTGCTCGGATTGCTATCGGGCCTGTTTACCGGCGGTGTGATTCTGGTGTTTCGCCTGGCCATTGAATGGCCGCTTGAGTACTTCCTGCCTGGCGACGGTTCTGAGTCGTTTGAAGAGTTGGACATTCTTACCCGCGCCATCCTGCCATTGGCGGGTGCCGTTGCGCTAGGCCTGCTGATGCACAACCTGGCAACCCACGACCGCAAGGTGGGCATCGTGCACGTTATGGAACGCCTGAACTACCATCAGGGCTATATTTCCGTTCGCAGCGCGCTTGTCCAGTTCGTCACCGGTGTCGGCACCGTCGTTACCGGCCAATCCGCCGGTCGGGAAGGCCCCGCCGTGCATCTTGGCGCTGCTATCTCCAGCCTGATGGGGCAATGGATGCGGCTACCCAACAACAGCATCCGGACCCTGGTCGCCTGCGGCTGCGCCGCCGCCATTTCCGCGTCTTTCAACACCCCCATCTCAGGCGTTATTTTCGCGATGGAAGTGGTGATGATGGAATACACCATCGCCGGTTTTACCCCCATCATCCTGGCATCCGTTACCGCAGCGGTGGTCACCCAGGCCGCGTATGGCTCAGAGCCAGCGTTCAGTGTACCGCCGCTGACCATGAACTCCCTGCTGGAAATCCCCTGGATCATTGCCATTGCGATCATTATCGGAGTGGCGGCGGCGGCCTTTATACAACTGATCGACACCACCGGGCGACACCACCACCGTCCGGTATTACTGCGGCTCACTATCGCTGGACTTCTTATGGTGCCGTTTGCCATTGTTGTGCCGGAAGTGATGGGTATCGGATACGACACTGTGCAGTTCACTATCGACAACCAACTGCCCTTCTGGTTACTGCTGGGCGCCGGAATAGCCAAGCTGTTGATCACCTCGGTCACCCTCGGCCTTGGCATGCCTAGCGGCGTGATTGGCCCCACCCTGTTCATGGGAGCCACACTGGGGGGCGCCATGGGATTAATCGGCGCCCAGATATTGCCGGATATGGCATCGTCCGTGGGCTTTTACGCCATGCTGGGCATGGGCGCCATGATGGGGGCCGTGCTGCAGGCGCCACTGGCCGCACTCATGGCACTGATGGAACTCACAAGGAATCCCCACATCATTCTGCCGGGCATGCTGATCATTACCACCTCGAGCCTGGTCACCAGCGAGGCTTTTGGCAAGAAGTCTTTGTTTCTGACCATACTCAAGAGCCAGGGCCTGAGCTACCAGAACTCACCGGTTATCCAGGCTTTACGACGCGTGTCCGTAGGCGCCATCATGGACAGGAGCATCCTTCGCACCGAACGTTTCCTGTCGCGCGAAGAAGCCAGGAAAATCCTCAAATCCGAACCAAAATGGCTAGTGGTGGAGGGAAGCAACGGCCCCACTGGCCTGCTGCCGGCAGTGGATCTGGCCCGCTACATGGAAGATACCAAAGCGCCAGCAACGGACAGCGAAGAAGACACAACACCAGAGCAGATTGACCTGATGGACATTCCCGCCAATCGCCGGGACATCGCACCAGTGCAGTATCAGGCAACCCTGGAAGAAGCACTGAACGAGTTTGACCAGACCAACGTAGAGGCCCTCTACGTACAGCGGCATGTTGCCCCGATGATCCAACGCGTCTACGGCGTTGTGCTGAAATCGGATATCGAGAGCTACTACCAATACCGACGGAGTTGATAAATGCTGTGGGTCAAAGCCCTGCATATTGTGTCCATGGTGTGCTGGTTCGCCGGCCTTTTCTACCTGCCAAGACTGTTCGTCTATCACGCCGCCTGTGAGGACGAACCTGGCCGCCAGCGCTTCAAGATCATGGAGCGCAAGCTCTATCGCGGAATCACCACGCCGTCGATGGCGGCAACGGTTGTTTTTGGTCTCTGGCTCATCGGTTACAATGTCGAGGGTTACATGAGCCAAGGCTGGATTCACGCCAAACTGTTGTTGGTTGTCCTGCTGATCGGCTACCACTTCTACTGCGGACATCTGGTGAAGGTGTTCCGCGATGACCAGAACACCCGGAGCCACGTGTTCTACCGCTGGTTTAACGAGATACCCGTTCTGGCACTGGTCGCCGTTGTCATTCTCGCTGTCGTCAAACCCTTCTGAGGAGCCAGACTATCAACCTTCACAGCCGTCCACACGTTCTGATTATTTCTGGCTTGGACCCCTCTGGCGGTGCCGGCATCCAGGCCGATATCCAGGCGGTGACCGCCCTGGGCTGTCACCCACTGCCAGTGTTGTCCTGCCTGACCGTGCAAGACACCCGTAACGTATACAACGCCACCGCAACGGATCCGGACATCGTCCGCCAACAACTGGAATGCCTGGCCGGAGACACCCCCATTCATGCCATTAAAACCGGTGCCCTCGGCAACGCCGATGTGGTGGATGTGCTGGTGGACTTTCTCGCCAACCACCCTGACATCCCGCTGATTACCGATCCGGTGATCAAGGCCGCCGGCGGCGGCGACCTCGCCGACGAAACACTGATTGCACGTATGAAGGCGCGTCTGTTCCGACACGCCGAGATGATTACGCCAAACAGCATCGAATTGGCTCTGCTGGGCGAGGACGAAGACCCGACGCAAGCCGCCCGCAACCTGCTAGACGCTGGTTGCCAGTCAGTACTGGCCACGGGGGGGCATGGCGAAGGCGAGGACATCATCAACACCCTCTACCACCAGACCGAAGAACCTTCCCGTTTTTACATTGAGCGGGTTGGTGGTGAATATCACGGCACCGGGTGCACCCTGGCGGCTTCGATCGCCGCTGGCAGGGCATCAGGCCTCTCTGCCGGGGCAGCGATTGACCAGGCGCAGAACTACGTCCTCCGTGCGATCCGGCATGCACTGCGAGTCGGCAAAGGGCAACCAGTACCCGACCGGGGCATTCCATGGCAGAGCTAACGCCTTCCGGCACCTTCAGTGCCCAGGCCATCGCCAAGGGCCTGAAGCCAGGCCTCTACGCCATTACCGACAGCCAGCTATTACCGGAAGACCGGCTGTTGGTCGCGGTTGAAGCGGCCCTTCGAGGCGGGGCTGTGTTGGTACAATACCGTGAAAAAAAAGCGCCAGAGCCGGAACGACTGAAACAGGCGCAGGACCTGGCAGCCCTCTGTCACAACGCCCGGGTGCCCCTGATCATCAACGATGACCCAGAGCTGGCCCGACGCTGCGGAGCCGCCGGCGTGCACTTGGGCCAGTCCGATGGCTCCCTGGCCCAGGCCAGACGGCAGCTTGGTGACCATGCCATTATCGGTGCGACCTGCCATGCCGACCTGGCACTGGCGTCCCGTGCGGATGCGGACGGCGCCGACTACCTGGCCTTCGGCCGCTTCTTTAACTCAACCACGAAGCCTGACGCGCCCGTTGCCGATCCCTCAGTTCTGGCCAAGTCACGGCAGTTTGGCAAACCCCTAACCGCCATTGGGGGCATTACCACAGACAACGGCGAAGGCCTGATCCGCGCCGGGGCCGACCTGCTGGCCGTAGTCGGTGGCCTGTTTGATGGTGACGCTGCCGCCATTGAAGAGCGCGCACGCCGATTTAGCCGGCTGTTTGCGCAACATCACCCACTTTTTTCATCGTCCGTACCTGAGGAGTCCTGAACCATGACCCAGTCCGAAACCCTGTTCGAACAGGCTCAGAAATACATCCCGGGAGGCGTCAACTCTCCGGTCCGGGCCTTTCGGGGAGTCGGCGGTACCCCGCTGTTTTTCAAGCACGCCGAAGGCGCCTACCTGTACGACGAAGACGATCGCCGCTACATCGATTACATCGGCTCCTGGGGGCCTATGATCCTTGGCCACGGCAACCAGATCATCAAGGATGCGCTCCATGCTCAGGTCGATCAGGGCATCGGTTACGGGGCACCGACGGCAATCGAAACCGAAATGGCCAAGAAGGTCTGCGAACTGGTCCCTTCCATTGATCTGGTGCGCATGGTTAATTCCGGCACCGAGGCCACTATGAGCACGGTTCGGCTCGCCCGCGGCTATACCGGCCGAGACAAGATCGTGAAATTCGAAGGCTGCTATCACGGCCACGTGGATTCCCTACTGGTGAAAGCCGGCTCCGGCGCACTGACCCTGGGCGTCCCCAACTCACCGGGCATTCCCGCCAGCCTCGCGGAACATACGTTGACCCTGGCGTTCAACGATATTGAAAGCGTTCGGGAAACCTTCGCGAAAATGGGCGATGAGATCGCGGCCATCATCGTTGAGCCAGTGGCGGGCAACATGAACTGCATACCGCCTGTACCCGGTTTCCTTGAAGCCTTGCGGGAGGTATGCGACGAGCACGGCACGGTATTGATTTTCGATGAGGTCATGACCGGCTTCCGCGTCTCTCTCGGTGGCGCTCAGGGCCTCTACGGTGTCACACCGGACCTGACTGCTCTGGGCAAAGTGATTGGCGGCGGCCTGCCCGTTGGCGCGTTCGGCGGCAAACGGGAAATCATGGAACACATTTCGCCACTGGGGCCGGTTTACCAGGCCGGTACTCTGAGTGGCAACCCGCTGGCCATGTGTGCCGGGCTGGCTACATTGAACGCCATTTCAGAGCCGGGATTCCATGACCGGTTGACGGAAAAAACCAACGCCGTTCGCGATGGGTTGAAGGAGGCTGCGGACAGCACCGGCGTCCCATTGGCAGTGCAAAGTGCTGGCGCCATGTTCGGATTCTTCTTTACCGACTCCCCCAGAATCACCCGCTTCGACCAGGTCATGGCCTGCGACGTCGAGCGGTTCAAGAAGTTCTTCCAGGGGATGCTCAAGGAAGGTGTGTACCTGGCACCTTCAGCCTTTGAGGCCGGCTTTACCAGTGCCGCCCTGAGCGATGACGACATCCGACAGACAACGGAAGCGGCACGCCGTGTCATGAAAACGCTCTGAACACTGCCGATTGACCCCTGCCCCCGAAACCCTGCCAGTCACAAGGGCATGTCTTTCGGGGCCACAGGGGTGACCCGTATCACACTTCTGACCGCCCAAACCGCCCCGGCCCCTCCTGCCGTTGACATCGCTCACCCCATAATCAAATTATGGTCAGATCTCAGACAAGAGATGCACTGACTGCGACCATCTAACAATCACAAGACAGAAGTCAGCGCACGGACGCCACGCATTACTGCCTTGGACTGCCCGAACATGCAGTAGTCGGCACAACCTGTTAGGTCGAGCCGCAGTTTGACAACAAATACAACAGCAAACTGTAGGTGCAACAATGAAACAATGGATCAAGGTATTCGCCATGCTGGTGGCACTGGCATGGTCGGCGCCATCAATGGCCTGGTGGTGGAATTCCACGCCCTCCAACTACACCGACACCCGCTATCCGGTGGTGTTGGTTCACGGTATGTTCGGATTCGATTCAATTGTAGGCGTGGACTACTGGTATGGCATTGCCGAAGACCTGCGCAAGTACGGCGCCGATGTCTACACCACCCAGGTACCCGCTCTGGACAGCACCATCGCCAGGGGTGAGGCACTGCTGCCACAGATCGCCTCAATCGCAGCGGTGCATGGCAAGGTAAACCTGATTGGCCACAGCCATGGCGGGCCCACCGCTCGATACGTAGCACGGGTAAGACCGGACCTGGTAGCCTCGGTAACCTCTGTGGGCTCCCCCCATAAAGGCTCACCGGTTGCAGACCTGATCCACGGATCTCCGGCGGACGGTCTTGCGGCATCACTCGGCAACGCACTGGGCAGCCTGATCGACCTGCTCTCCGGCGGCGGCTACAACCAGGACCTTCAGTCCAGCCTCTACTCACTGACCACCGAAGGCAGTGCTGAGTTCAACAACTTCGCCCCCGCCGGCGTTCCTGCCAGTGCCTGTGGTGAAGGTGCCTATTCCAGCAACGGTGTGCGCTTTTATTCATGGGGTGGCACTGGCGTACTGACCAACGTGCTGGACCCATCCGACGCGCTTTTGGGCACCACCAGCCTGGCGTTTACCTTCAGCCCCAACGATGGTTTGGTGGGTCGCTGCAGCAGCCACTTCGGCAAAGTGATTCGTGACAATTATTTCATGAACCACCTGGATGAGGTAAATCAGGCCCTTGGTCTGCATAGCCTGTTCGAGACGGATCCAAAGACCGTCTTCCGGCAGCAGGCCAACCGCCTGAGAAACGCCGGGCTTTAAATAGCTCCATACGTCATGGCAGGAAACGGATGTCCCGCCATGGTTTCAGAATACCGTCTCAAACCCGAGCATCACTTCCCGACGGCTGTAGTCATAACGTTCAATGCTACTGCGGTTGTCCAGCATGCTCCATTCCGCCAGCATCATCCATTCACCGGCCAGTCGGTATTCCGCCAGCAGAGAACCGCGCAACCGGTTATCCGTGCGCCGCTCTGAGACCAGCGCCCCGTTCGATACGAACCTCTGGTCATCCTTGTAGCGGGAGTAGCGAACATCCGCCTTGCCGCCTAACGAAAATCGGCGCGACACATAGTGACGGACTTCCGCCGACACGAGGTTGCGTATGGGAGATACACTGAAGAACTCCTGCTGTGTGGAGAGATCCTTTCGATGGTTATCTTCCAGTTGATAATGACCGCTCAGAACCCAGCTTCCCAACGCTTTATCAGCGCTGGCACGGAACTGCAGCATCTCACCATCGTAGGCGCTGTAATCGCTACCACCTTCAATCTTGGAAACCGAACCACTTACGCTGCATTCAACACCAGACACCACCGGAGCCAAAACGCACCGATCGGGACGATAGAGCATCTCGACTCGAGCCTCGCGTTCAAGGGGATCACCTCCAAACCAGGAAGCCGACAGGCTCAGGGTTGACGTGAGCTCTCCGCCTGCCAGTTCTTTCGGCAACGACGCACCGGTGCTGAGATAAGTGTTGTCGAAGGCTGAGTTCCCGGGGTACCGGCGAGTAAAGGCAACCCCGTGCACACTAAGTTCCTTCATTCCAAGCTGAACACTTCCTGCCGCAAGAGCATCCGCAAAGCCACCTTCCTTATCACTGGAAACGTCATCCGGGGTTCCGGCAATATTATCGTCGTATCCGCCAGCGACGGCGAGATAGCCACTACCATGTTGCTGATCCGATGGAGATTCCGCGGTGACATCAGCCAGCTGGTGACGAGCCAACGTTTGGACTTCTTCAGGTGAATCCTTGCTGGCAGCGCGCTCAAACCACTGGCGGGCGTCGCCCACCTTACCCATCTTCTGCTTTACCAGCCCGAGATTGTAGTAAGCCAGAGGCGCATGAGGCGTTTCCAACAACGTCAGGAATACCATTTCGGCCGACTCGAGATCGCCGAGACGGAAATAAACAACGCCGAGATTGTAGAGTAGGGATGGAGAGTTGGAGCCAGACGCCCTTGCTCGCTCGAAAAAAATCCGGGCCTCTTCCAGGTTTCCTTGCCGAAAGGCCTCCACCCCGGCATCGAAATCCGGCTTATTGATGACCTCCATGGCTATCGCCGCAGGCGTCGAGGTCATCAGGGCAATAAACAGAATGGCTGATCGTGGGAACCCCAAGCTTTACTCCGGAAATACGCTGTGGTGGCGCCCCTCAAAACAGACGCGTTAAATGAGGGCACGACAAAAACCGGAGTATAGCAACTGACGAAGTGCTTCGTCGCAGAAGGAAAATTACGATGCGGTATAGTTAACAAGTAGTTAGTGAGGGAAGCTAGGGCCGGTCGGGGCGATTGGAGACATCTGGCAGACCAGGCAGCTCAGGGCGCCCCTTTCGCCCATTGTCATTACGGACCTCCCGAGCCCGCTCTGACGCTGCGTTGGCGGCTTCCCGCCCTCTTTCGCGTGCATCCCGGGCATCACGAGCCTTATCCGCGGAATTAACGGACTTATCAACGCCACGATCTTTCGACGGTCGACCAAGTGATACCGGTTCACGCAGGTTAATCTCACGCACGACAGACTCTGTAAGGTCTTCGTCGTCCGTAACCATTCTCATGGTCACATCAAGATCATCACTCGCAAAAACCGTTGACGGTCCCACCAAAAACAGACTGAGACCGACGAGAAAAACAGTTCTCTGCCAGATTCCCGACATCATGACGAGGGCTCCGGATGTCCATTTATTGATGGGCCATTGAGACTAGCCCGGAACGTTTTGGTTCTTTGGCCATCGTCAAGATGAGCGACCAGTTCACCCTCACCAGAGAACAGTATGTTTAATGGCAGGTTTACCACGTTTTCGCCTTTATCCAGATCAACTCTCCAGCTCAACTTTTGGTGCCCGGGATAATCCGAAACCTCTACATGAGGCGGTAACTCCACTGTCAAAGTAACACCCTGCAGCGCTTCCCTGGAGCGAAACGCAAGCCGAACATTCCGGGCAACAGGCTCCACGCCCGAGTGTTCATCCGTGTTTTCATCAACAACGGTTGCTCGATGATCGGTTACTGAATCGGTTTCAATCTGTACCAACTCATCCGCCGGCTCCTGGCCTGAACGCCAGCCAAAACCAAGTGCAATTCCCAGGACCAGGGCCGCCGCAATGGCACCACCCGCCCATGGGGCACTCCAACCGTAGTCCGCGAGGCGTTTGCGGGACCGGTGCTCTCTTCCGATGGCGACATCCAGAACCTGTTTCTCAAAACCCGGCGACGGGGGAGGTATCTCCTGGCTTTCACACATCGCGGTGACGATTGCCAATTCGTTGTGTGCGGCAACAGAGCAGCCCTCACACTCGGCAAGGTGCTGCTCAAGGCGGTTAGCCTGAGCAGCCGACAACTCGGCCTTGGCCCAGGACCCCAGATTGTTTTTGCACTCGTCACATATCATTGCCATCACCTCATTCTTTCACACGCTCGGCCTGCGGAAAAAGTTCCGGACGCTCAAGTAACTTTTCCCGCAGGGCGGCCCGACAACGATGGACTCTCGACTTCACCGTACCAACTGGTATCTCAAGCACCTGAGCGATATCTTCCTGGCTCCAGCCATCTACATCGTGCAGCAGCATCAAAGTGCGCTGATCCGGCGACAGAGCCTGAATAATCTCATCCATAACGGGCTTCAAGCGTTCGGAACTGATCTGTTCACTGAGATCGGGAATATCCGCGGCGTATGAGTCTAAAAAGGAGGACTGCTGTTCCGGCTCTGCTACATCGCTAACAGGCCTGTCGGCGCGACGTCCTTTGCGCCGAACCTGATCGATAAAGTGCCGGTACAACACGCGATTCAACCATGGCCTCAACTGCTCCACTGACTCCAGCTCCGAGAGACGGGGATACAGCTTCACGACCACATCCTGCACCAAATCCTCTGCGTCATGTTGCTGCCCGGCCAAACGATACGCAAACCGGTACATAGCCTCCAAATGCGGCTGCACCAGTTTCTCAAATCGCTTGGCCCGTGAAGGGTTAAAGGAAAGTAAAGCCAAAACCGGTACTCGTCTGATTAATCGCGCAAAAAAAGAGGGCGCAGTTTACAACACAATCTGCACCTAAGTATTGGCCCAAAACCAAACCATCGATCAAAGTCGAATCAGCCGTCTCACAGGCAAAGGTTAACAGCCCCCAAGGAACGGCTGACGACAATTCAGCGTTATGCACCTGCGGCCACCCAACATTTCTTCAGCCGGCCAGCGTCTTTCCTTAAGGAGGTTTGCAATGAATCAGTCTCTCAAATACCTGACAATACTTGGCGTTACCGGGGCACTGACTGCCTGCGGCGGTGACAGCGGCAGCAGCAGTCTTAGCAGAGGGGAGACCGGCAGCGTAAGCGTCGGGCTGACCGATGCACCTGTAGACAGTGCCCAGGAGGTACACATTGAGGTTGCCGCGCTGGTACTTCAACCTCCAGACGGCGAACGTCGCAGGTTTGAGCTGGAATTCCCCGAACCCATCAATCTTCTTGATTTACAGGGAGGCTCATTTGAAAGCCTCATTACTGATGAAGAAGTTCCGGCTGGCAACTACAACTGGATGCGAATCGAACTCGGCGACGACAACACCGTCCTTCTTGATGACGGAAGCGCTCACATCCTTACCACTCCATCGGCAAGAGGCGTGCAGACATCAGGGTTTACCGTTCCTGCCGGAGGTGAAGTTAGCTTTACCATCGACTTCGATGTTCGCAAGTCACTGGTTAACCCTGTCGGGCAGGACAGCTATCGCCTCAAGCCGGTACTCAGGCTTGTCGACAACTCTGAGGTCGGCACTATCGAGGGAACGATAGCTGGCGAACTGATCACTCAGGAATGTGGTGACGCAATGACTCCTGAATTTGCAGGCAACGTCTACGTTCATGAAGGTGCAGATGCCGTGCCTGACGACATTGGCAGCGAAAACGAACCACTGGTTGTTGCGCCGGTCGACGAAAACGGAACCTATACCTACACCGCCGCTTTCATTCCAGCTGGCGAGTACACCGTGAGCTATACCTGCGGGGATGACCTGATCGAGAATGATCAGGGAGAACCATCAGACGACGACATCAACTTCAACGGCGCTCAAAATGTCATCGTTGTTGCTAGCGAGACGTCTACCGCTGATTTTGAACTCCAGACACAGCCGTAGTTCTCGATAGATCGCCGGGCAGTTCAAAGACCGCCCGGCTCCAGCTACCTCAAATCACAAGGCCGACGCACGTGCCTCTGCCTGATCCGCCCCAGCCACATTACCCCTGGCACGCCGGATATCCGCCAGCAACAGCCACCCCGCACGCTGCAGCGATGCGTCACTGCCCGCCAAAGACAACCCTTTCAGAGTGAACTGCTCCGCCGAACCCAGCTGATCCAGTGCCACGTAGGCTTGCGAGAGTTTGAAGTACACCTGCGCCGAGCGTGGAGCAATCCGTTGCGCCCGCTCCAGTTGCGCCACGGCGGCCTGGGTCTCGCCGGACGCCATCAGGCTGTCCGCCCGCTGAATAAGGCTTCGTGCTGCCGGTGACAGAGCGTCCCCCTCATCCTGGTAGCTGGGGGCCGTGCGCTCTGGCTGCCGCACCGGTTGATCAGGCTGCTCGCTTTTACGTTCAACCCGCGGTTCGTCACGCGGCTCACTCGTTTGTGGCGGCTGGGGCGCCTCGTCAGGGGATGACTGACCACCGGCTGGCACATAAATGGATCCACCACCCGGGCCAGAGGCACAACCGGCCACCGCCAGCGACAGGGCCAATAAACCAGCGCATTTAAACGTGTTCGATGTCATTGGAAGAGTCCTTCAAACCAGCCCCGTATCCGCCGCTCGATATTACCTCCGCAGGAAACCTCCACATCAGGCTCACTGCCGGTGATGAACGGTACGAGGCGTGCATTATCACAATGTTCTTCTGTCAGGGCGACTTCGTCGGGATTGACCCAGAGGTACTCTACGCCATCCGGTACCACCGGCGAGAAGCCATGCTGCGGTACCTGGCTCATAAACCGGGACCATACCGGTAGCGCGCCGGTGGCGCCCGTCAGAGACGTTGGGCCGTTGTCGTCCCGGCCAACCCAGGTCACCGCCAGCAGGTCGCCGCTGAACCCGGCAAACCAGGAATCGCGGCCATCATCGGTGGTTCCGGTCTTCCCTGCAAGCGAGAGTTCCCTCGGCACGGTGCGATACGCGGAACGCCCGGTGCCTTCCTGCATGGTTTCCTGCATAACGTACTGGACAAGATGTACCGCAGCGGGATCAGCGACCTGGTCCACTTTCAGGCTATAGCGCGACAGGGCCTCGCCTTGCGCATCGGTAACCTGCCGGATGGTTCTCAGGGGCGTATTGAAACCGGAGGTAGCCAGGCCCTGATAGATCTGGGCGACCGTCACCGGCGTCATGGAGACTGAGCCCAGTAACATTGAGGGATACTCCGAAATACCGCCGGGAACGCCAAACCCCTGCAAGGTAGACTTCACAGCACCGATACCCACATCCAGCCCTACACGCACAGTAGGCAGGTTATACGAATGGGAGAGTGCCTTGTGCAAGGGCACCTCGCCGCGCTGTTCCTTATCGTAGTTTTCCGGCTCCCAGCGGCGGCCGTCGTCGAACACCAGGGAGAAGCCCTTGTCCTCGACCGGCGTGATCAGGGTATACCGATCCGGGTTCTGTAACGCCGTCAGGTAAACGAATGGCTTGACCAGAGAGCCGATAGGACGGCTAGCATCCACGGCACGATTGAAACCGGCATATTTCGGGTCACGTCCACCAACCAGGGCCAATACCTCTCCACTGTCCCGCGAAGTCACCACCATGGCAGATTCCAGCGTGGTATCGGAGCTCCCTTCCATTCGCCCGAGCATATCCTTGACGGCAAATTCGGCCGCATACTGGATCGCGGGGTTCAGGGTGGTGAAGATGCGAAGCCCCTCACTCTGCAGATCTTCCTGCTTGTAGTCCCGGGCCAGGTGACGACGAACCAGATCGATGTAGGCCGGGTACCGGTTTTCAGAGTACGAAGCCTGGTTCGTAACACCCAGCGGCTGGGCACGAGCCCTGGCGGCGTCCTGTTCGCTGATGAGATCAGTTTCGGCCATCACATCGATGACCAGATTGCGACGGGACAGGGCACGCTCCGGATGGCGCCGGGGATTATAGTAGCTCGGCCCTTTCACCAGTCCGACCAACAAGGCAATCTGATGGGTTTGAAGATCACGAATCGACTCGCCGAAATAGAACTGGCTGGCCAGCCCGAACCCGTGGATGGCTCGTGTGCCTGCCTGCCCCACGTAAACCTCGTTGACGTAGGTTTCCAGTATGTCGTTCTTTTCGTAATGGAGTTCCAGCAACAGCGACATCAAGGCTTCGTTGCCCTTGCGCAACAAGGTCTGATCCCGGGTCAGAAAGAAGTTCTTCACCAACTGCTGGGTCAGCGTGCTGCCCCCCTGCACGATCTGCCCGGCCCGGATATTGGCCAGCATTGCCCTGCCAATCGATAGCGGGGCGACCCCGACATGGTCATGGAAATTGCGGTCCTCAACGGCCAACAACGTGTCGGTGAAAAGGTCAGGCACATCCGCCAGCTGCACCAACACCCGATCTTCCTTGTGGGCGGGATAGATACCGCCAATCTGGGCCGGTTCCAGGCGCACAATCGGCGAAGGGTCGCCCGACAGTACCCGGAAATCCTGCACCTGGTCGCTGTATATGTTGAGCGACAGGCGTCTACGAGGTTCCAGCCCATCAGTAAACAGAAAGCCCCGCGTGCTGATAATGAAGTGACCGCCATTGCGGCGATAGGTACCTGCCTGGCTGCCATCCCCGGCACGGTAGCCGGACAGCTCAAGCTCCCGCTGTAGCGCGCCTGAGCTGACGCTCGCGCCGTCATACAGCTCCAGTGGTCTCGCATAGACTCGTGAAGGCACTTCAAATCGACGGCCTTCAAAGCGGGAGGTGACCACCGCATCCAGGTAGACCATCCAACCGGCGAGCAGCACCACGCCGATAAAAAAGACGCGCAAAAACAGGCGCCAGAACCAGGGCCGGCGGGCAGACTTTCCCTTGCGGGTGTTTTTCTTGGGCGATTTCCGGGGGGAAGCAGATTTTTTCATGGCGGGATTATAACGAATCCGGACCTCGGTACGGCAGGTCATCCGTGTGTTATTTCTGTAATCTGTCCGCTTTGCTCGTTATGATGGGGGCGATAAAAATCAACGAGTTCAAGGAACCCAAGGAGAGAGCCGTGAGCGATGCACCTTCCGACAACCTGATTCTGACACTGCAGAATCCGGCACTGTATGACCACCCGGTGAAAGACTTTCAGGTTATCGAAACGCACATCTCATGGGTCATCCTGACCGGCGACTATGCCTACAAAATCAAGAAGCCGATGGACTTCGGCTTTCTCAACTTCTCGACCCTGGAGCGACGCAAGCACTTTTGCGAAGAGGAATTGCGATTGAATCGGCGCCTCGCCGACAATCTATACCTCGACGTATTACCCATAACCGGCTCGGCCGAGGCCCCGGCGCTCGGTGGCGAGGGGGACGCGTTCGAGTACGCCATTCGCATGCGTCAGTTCGACCAGAACGAACTGTTCGACGTGCGACAGGAAAACAGCAAACTCACGCCTGAACTGCTCACCAGCCTCGCCCGGCAGGCCGCGGACTTCCACGACAGCCAACCACCGGTTGAATCCGGCAAACCACTGGGAACGCCGGAAGCGGTCTTCGCTGCGATGCAGGAAAACTTCGACCAGATCCGCCCGATGGTTGACGATGACGCGCTCCTGCTTCAACTCGACAATCTGGAGCAATGGACCCGCAGCACCTTTGAGCGTCAATCGGCCCTGATTTCCGAGCGCTACGAGAGCGGGTTTGTACGGGAATGCCATGGCGACCTGCATCTGGCAAATATCACAATCTATGACGGCGACGTGACGGTATTCGACTGCATCGAGTTCAATGAGCCTTTCCGCTGGATTGATGTGATCAATGACCTGGCGTTCCTGTTGATGGACCTGGAGTCCCGCCGTGAGCCCGAGCTGGCGAACCTGGTATTGAATACCTACCTGGAATACCGGGGTGACTTCGAGGCCCTCCCGCTGCTGCCCCTCTACAAGGCTTACCGGGCCATGGTCCGCGCCAAAATCGCCCTGTTTACCCTGGGCAATCCATCACTGACCGATGCAGAGCGCCAGGGCCTGATGCAGCGTTATCGCGATTACGCCCAGCTGGCGGAAGACTACAGCGCCATACCAAACCCTTACCTGCTGGCCACCACCGGCCTCTCCGCCAGTGGCAAATCCTGCGTCAGCGGCTCCATGGCGGCGGAATTGGGGCTGATCCGGCTACGTTCGGACGTAGAGCGCAAGCGACTCTTTGGCCTTGGCCCGCTGGACCAGAGCAAATCCCCGACCGGTGAGAAGCTGTATACAGAAGAGGGCAACCAGCGCACCTATGAGCGCCTGGCCAAACTGGCCGGCGCTTTACTGACCAGCGGTCTGCCCGTGATCGTAGACTCTGCCTGCCTGAAACAGTCCGAGCGGGAGATGATGGCGGACGTGGCGGAGAGCCGGGGTATGCCGTTCGCTCTACTGCACTGCGAAGCGCCCCTGGAAAGCCGCAAGGAATGGGCCCGTAACCGTACAGGTGATGCCTCCGAAGCCACCGAAGAATTCCTGGAAGAGCAAGAAGCCTGGCTTGAGCCCCTTACCACCGACGAAAAAACCCACACCATTCATCTGTATACCGACCAGGAACATGTGGGGGAGGCAGTCGCAGACCGAATCCGTCAGCACTTTGGCCTTCCCGGTATGTAAAACGCCTGCTCTGGACGGTGTCCGGATGCGTTGCAACATCCCGAAGTTACCGCCTCAGGCCTCCAGGATAACCGGCACGGCTTCCCCCAATGAGATATTCCCATCCGGCCCCTGTGGGCCGGACAGCCCGGCCCTGTACGCCAGCAGCTCAACGCCGGCCGCCTTTGCCTCACGAAGCAGCACGCCGTAGGCGCTGTCGATATGGTCGGCAGGCCGCACACTGTCGATGCCGGTGTGATTGACCACAAAAAACAGCACCGCACGCTCGCCTGCCCTGGCCTGCGCCATCAGTTCCCGCAGGTGTTTCTGGCCACGGGTGGTTACGGCATCGGGGAAAAAGCCCTGCCCATCCTCGCAAAGGGTCACGTTTTTTACCTCCACCCAGGCATCCGGGAGATTGGCGTGGCCGCTCAGGTGAAGGTCGATACGGCTTTTTTCAGCACCGTAGCGCACCTCTGCCCTACAGGTTTCGTAGCCAGCCAACTCCGGAATCGCCCCGTATTCAATGGCTTCACGCGCCTGCGTATTCGGCCTCGCCGTGTTGATGCAGGCCACCTCGCCCGGAGCGGTTTCAACCAACTCCCAGGTATACTTCAGCTTGCGCTTGGGATTGTCACTGGTACTCAGCCATACCCGGGCATCCTGGGGCTGACACCCCAACATGGAGCCCGTATTGGGGCAATGGGCAATAACTTCATTGCCATCCGGTAACCGGATATCGGCCAGGAACCGCTTGTAACGCCTTAACAGACGGCCTTCGATCAGTGGTGCGGGCAACTTCATTTTGGACTCCGAGCAAAAGTAGGCATCACAAGGCTGGCACCCCTGTGACTAATCTGCTATTTTCCGCAAATTCCCGTTTCAGGACGAATGCTTTTTCCAGGGCAATGACCGGCCAGTATTCGCTGGCCGCCGGAAATAAAGCGCTCTTGCGAAGTACAAATATGAGGCCGGGTTCAATGGCAAAGACTGCAGAACAAGCACGCGAACGTTTCACCAACTTCACCCCCTATGAAATGAAGAAGGGTGAAGAGTACATGAGTGCGGAAATGCTGGAGCACTTCAAGAATCTGCTGCTGCAATGGAAGCAGGAGCTGATGGAAGAAGTGGACCGCACGATGCACCACATGCAGGAAGATGCGGCAAATTACGCGGATCCCAGCGACCGCGCAACCCAGGAAGAGGAATTCAGCCTGGAACTGCGCACCCGCGACCGCGAGCGCAAGCTGATCAAGAAAATTGACCAGACCATCGACCGCATCGACAAGGATGACTACGGATTCTGCGACCAGTGCGGCGTTGAAATCGGTACCCGTCGCCTCGAGGCGCGGCCAACCGCGACATTGTGCATCGACTGCAAGACCCTCGCTGAAATTCGCGAGCGCCAGACTGGCATCTGATCCCACGCCTCTGAGTATGCCGGCTCCCGAACCCGGGGCCGGTATTCGCCAGCCATGACGGATTCCCATTATCGCGGCCGATTTGCGCCGTCTCCAACCGGGCCTCTGCATTTTGGCTCCCTGGTCACCGCCGTTGCCAGCTACCTGGAGGCTCGCAGTCACAAAGGCACCTGGCTGGTGCGCATCGAAGACCTTGACCCCCTTCGTGAATCCCCCGAAGCCACCCAGAGGATACTGGATAGCCTGGACGCCCACGGCCTGCATTCCGATGAGCCGGTGCGGTTCCAGTCAGAACGCCATGCCCACTACCATGCATTGATTGATCATTTACTCAGCCAGGGACTGGCCTATCGCTGTGCCTGTTCACGAAAACAACTGCGTGAAAACAAAGGGCACCACCCGGAGCACTGCCGTGAGGGGAAGGCCGAACCGGGAGAACGTCCGTTCGCTGTCCGCTTTGCCCTTCACGACGAGCGCAGCGAGTGGCACGACCAATTACTGGGGCCGCAAGTGCAGAGGGTACACGCTGAACTGGACGACCCGGTCATCCTCCGCAAGGAAGGCTTCTACGCCTACCAACTGGCGGTCGTTGCCGACGACATCGACCAGGGCATAAGCCACGTCGTCAGGGGCTCAGATCTGTTGGACATGACCGCACAGCAACAACAGATCTATCGTTCACTGGGCGCCCCGTCACCTCAGTGGATGCACATTCCCGTTATTCTCAATGCTGATGGTCAGAAGCTTAGCAAGCAAAATCAAGCCCCAGCCCTGGATGACCGGAAAGCGAAAGACAACCTGAAACAGGCCCTCGCGGCATTGGGACAAGATCAACGTTTGTTGGCAGGGGCATCAGACATCGGTACCCTGCTTGCCCGAGCCGCAGCCAACTGGGCACCGGAGCGGATTCACCTGACAGCCCGGTGAACGACGTGTTATAAACCTTTTCACAAGCGACAGTGCGGATATCATGTCTGATGTATATCTACCGTCTGGTCTTCCTTCTGGTTCTGGCCATCTACATATTCTCTCCCAACATTCTTGACTGGTGGACGTCACCCGGGAATGCCTGGTACAGCCCCTACGTAATCTGGGCCGGCCTGATTGCCATCGGCTTCTGGCTGGAATGGCGACGGGATCCCAATGAGTTTTAGCGCGCCCAGCCTATTACTGGCTAGCCTGTTATACCTGGTCCTGCTCTTCGGCATTGCGTGGGTGACCGAAAAAGGCGCGTTGCCCCGCAGCTGGATCAGGCACCCCCTGGTCTACACGCTTAGCCTTGGCGTCTACGCGGGCATCTGGGCCGTGTACGCCGCGGTGGGCATGGCCGCTGAATCGGGGTTTGGCTTCCTGGCCTACTATCTGGGCATCAGCGGCGCCTTTCTGCTGGCACCGGTTTTGCTCAACCCGGTGATGCGAATTGGTCGCGCCTACCAGCTCACCTCTCTTGCCGATCTGTTCGCCTACCGGTATCGAAGTCAGTGGGCGGGCACGCTGGTAACCATCTGTTCCGGCACCGCCATACTGGCCTTGCTGAGCATGCAGATCCAGGCGGTATCCACGTCTGCCAGCCTGCTGGCGCCAGACACATCCCCCCAACTCATCAGTGTACTTTTCAGCATTATCGTGGTTTTGTTTGCCATGCTGTTCGGCACTCGTCGCAGCCAGGGTTCCGAGAACCACCAGGGCCTGGTGCTGGCCATTGCCTTCGACTCCCTGGTGAAACTCTTTTCCCTGCTGACCCTTGGTGGCGTCATCCTGTTTGGCGTATTCGATGGCATGTCGGGGCTGGAAACCTGGCTGGCGGACCAGAGCACCCCGGTGAGTACCATGACCATGAGCATTGACGACGGCAGTTGGCGTGCCTTGATGCTGATGTCTTTCGCCGGTGCCCTGGTGCTGCCCCACATGTACCACATGACGTTCAGTGAGAATCCGTCGCCCAAGGCACTTGCAAAGGCCAGTTGGGGGCTGCCCCTTTACCTGTTGCTGCTCGGCCTGCCGATTCCGCTGATTCTCTGGGGGGGGCAGGCACTGGCCGCCACCACCGGACCGAACTTCTACGCCATCGGCACCGCCCAGGCCCTCGGCAGTCCGGCGCTGACGTTGATGATGTACATTGCCGGCCTTTCCGCCGCCAGCGGCCTGATGATCGTCAGTACCCTGGCACTGGCGGGCATGGTGCTGAACCATGCAGTACTTCCGCTAAGGACCCCCAAGGATCACGGAGACATCTACCACTGGCTGAAATGGGTCAAGCGCGTGCTCATCGCGGCCATTATCTTCGCCGCGCTGCTGTTCCATGAAACCCTGGGCAAAAACCTGGACCTGTCGATCCTCGGCGCCATTTCACTATCAGGCATGCTCCAGCTACTTCCCGGCGCCCTTGGTGTGATCTATTGGCCTGAAGGCAATCGCCGTGGCCTGATCGCCGGACTGGTCTCAGGTCTGGTTATCTGGGTGGTTACCCTGGTGTTGCCGTTCTCACATACCGCCAACCTGCTGGATTTCATCGGTGCGCCGCTGGTACCGGACTACAGCAACTGGCACATCTTCACCTTCGTTAGCCTGACGGTGAATGTCACCATATTCACCCTGATTTCAGTACTGAGCACCAGTTCCGCCGAAGAAGCCGGGGCTGCCCAGGCTTGTTCCCTGGGCGCACTTTCCCGCCCCCAGCGCAGGGAATTGCTGGCAACCTCGTCCGCGGACTTCACCCGCCAGCTTGCGGTTCCATTAGGACTGGGGGTTGCAAGGCGGGAAGTGGAAAAAGCCCTTACCCAGCTCAAACTGCCCAACGTGGAATACCGGCCTTACCAACTTCGGCGCTTACGCGACCGCGTGGAGGTGAATCTTTCAGGCCTGCTGGGCCCGGCTGTCGCCCGTGATCTGGTCAAACGGCATCTGGGCTATAAACCCATGGCCAGTGGTGGTACCGCACAGGATATACGCTATGTCGAACGAGCCCTCGGGGATTACCAGAATCGCCTGACCGGGCTTGCCGGGGAACTGGACAACTTGCGCCGCCACTATCGCCAGACCCTTCAGAACCTTCCGATTCCCGCCTGCTCTGTCGGTGAAGACGGCGAAATACTCATGTGGAACAACGCCATGGAAGCCCTCACCGGCATTACGGCAGACGATGTGGTGGGTGCCCGACTGATGGCCCTCCCCGAGCACTGGCACCTGCTGCTGGACGACTTCAACAGCGGTGAGGATCTGCACCGGTACAAACACCGGCTGGACCTGAAAGGTCGCCCCCACTGGCTTAACCTGCACAAAGCAGCCTTGAGCGGCCCCGATCACACCGAGGGCGGCAGCATCATCCTGGTGGAAGACCAGACGGAAACCCGCCTGCTGGAAGACGAACTGATGCACAGCGAGCGGCTGGCCTCCGTAGGCCGACTGGCAGCCGGTGTCGCCCACGAAATCGGCAATCCGGTCACTGGCATCTCCTCCCTGGCCCAGAACCTGAAGCTGGAAACCGACGACCCGGACATTCTGTCCACCGCTGACCAGATCCAACAGCAGACCCGGCGCATTTCCACCATCCTGCAGTCGCTGATGAACTTTGCCCGTACCGGAAACCATGCTCACGCCAACCGCTACGAGCCGGTGGATATGCAGCGCTGCGTAAACGAATCCATCAACCTGCTCTCCCTCAGTGACAAGGGCATGGGCATTCATTACCGCAACGAATGCCCGGCTGAGCTGACCATCCTGGGGGATGAACAGCGGCTGGTGCAGGTGTTTATCAACCTGCTGGCCAACGCCCGGGACGCCTCACCCATTGGCGGAGAAGTGCGCATCAGTGGAAACCGCGACGGCTACTCCGCTATTATCGAGGTCACCGATGACGGCTCCGGCATACCGAAAGACCAGCTGGACCACATCTTCGAGCCTTTTTACACCACCAAGGCCCCCAACAAAGGCACAGGCCTGGGCCTGTCGCTGGTGTACAGCATCATTGAAGAACATTACGGCAACATTCAAGTGGACAGCCCGGCTGATTCTGATACTGGCCGGGGCACCTGTGTGCGCATGAGGTTGCCGGCCTACGAGCCGGACACCGGTACCACCATCAGCCAGAACGAAGGGTCGTAAACGCATTATGCCTCGCATTCTGATTGTAGAAGACGAAGAGATCATCCGTTCAGCGGTTCGCAAGCTGCTCCAGCATGCCGGTTATGAGGTTGCCGACGCCGGCTCCGTGGAAGAAGCCGAAGACAACCACGACCCCAGCGATTTTGACCTGATCATCTCCGACCTTCGGCTGCCCGGAGCAGCCGGGACGGAACTGATACGGCGCGCACCGGACACCCCGGTATTGATCATGACCAGTTACGCCAGTCTCCGCTCTGCCGTGGATTCAATGAAGATGGGTGCCGTGGAGTACATTGCCAAACCCTTCGACCACGATGAAATGCTGGAAGCCGTAGAGGGCATTCTCGCCAGAAAACCCCAGGCCTCACCCTCTGCTCAGCCATTATCGGAGCGGGCAGATGCGGGTGCACCGGACAGCGACCCGGCCAGCATTATGTTCGGTCACTGCGATGCCATGCAGAAGGTGTTCACCCTGATACGCAAGGTGGCACCGACGGAAACCACGGTGCTGATTCAGGGCGAATCCGGGACTGGCAAGGAACTGGCTGCTCGTGCGCTTCACCTGATGAGCCCCCGGGCCGCCAGACCACTTATTTCCGTAAACTGCGCCGCCATCCCGGAAAGCCTGATCGAGTCAGAGCTGTTCGGTCATGAAAAGGGGTCGTTTACCGGGGCGGTATCGGCCCGGACCGGCCTGATCGAAGCGGCCGACGGCGGCAGCCTGTTCCTGGACGAGATCGGCGAATTGCCCGCCGAGGCCCAGGCGCGTTTGCTACGAGTGTTGCAGGAAGGCGAGATTCGCAAGGTAGGCTCCACCCAAAGCCGCCAGGTGGATGTCCGAATGATTGCCGCCACCCACCGTAACCTGAAGGCTATGACACGAACCGGTGGGTTCCGCGAAGACCTGTTTTACCGACTGAACGTCATGCAGGTTCGCATACCGCCGCTGCGGGAGAGACAGTCGGATATCCTTGGCCTGGCCCAGCGATTCCTGCAACGCCAGGGCGAGAAAATGAGCAAAACCGGCCTGAACCTGACACCAGAGGCCATGCGTGCACTGGAACGACACCGCTGGCCCGGCAACGTCAGGGAGCTGGAAAATGCCATCGAGCGCGCCACCATCCTCTGCGACAACGACCTGATCACCCCGTCACTGCTGGATCTGGACGGTGAAGGCGGCGATGTCAGCATTCCCGAAACACTGGTGGACGGGAACAACGAGCAGCCCCCTTCCCGGGAAGCCGAGGCCACCAGTGATCTCTCCCTTGAGGATTATTTCCAGCACTTTGTGCTGGAAAACCAGGATCGCATGAGTGAAACCGAACTGGCCCAAAAGCTGGGGATCAGCCGTAAGTCGCTATGGGAACGGCGGCAACGCCTGGGTATCCCACGAAAGAAAAGTTCGGGGAACTGATACTTCTCCGGTAGCTCTCCAGCAAGCGTTGTTACCGAAAAAGGTTGAACCTGCGCTCAGTTGTTACCCTGTGTTCCTGACGGTAACACCCCAGATCTAAAAACCGCGACCTCAGTAACACTTAAGTCTTACGACTTACCTTTCCAGAGGGCCTTAAAATACTAACTCATTGTTAACAAACAACTTTAAAAAACTGGCACACGGACTGCACTCTATAGGGCGCACAACAACAAAAACAACAGTGACAACGCAGCGCCAACAACAAGAACAAAAAGCTGTAGAAGACGTTCGGTAACAAAAACAAAAACAGAACGTGAGCGAACTGAGTGTTTTGGGTACTTTGCTTTTTAGTGGTCCCACGGCACGTGTGAGTTGTAGATGTAGAGAAGAATCGTCTTCCAGGCGGCACTGCATTTACCCGATGACTCGCCCGATGTCTCTGACTGCTCTGTGTATTCAAAGCTTTCCGTTTGCACTCCTGAAATCCCTGAGTTTGGGGATTAACAGTGGGGTAGAAAAACGAAGAAAAATCCCGGCAAAAACAAAAACAATGCAGATCGTCAACGCTTTCAGGGCGGATTCGTGTGAACGGATCCGCCTTTTGATTATCTGGCCCAACGGTTTTTCAACTTGGCCGTTTTCGCCCTTCCCTTGGTTGTTTTCACCAGCTTATGGCGCCAAACGTGTGCAAATCCCGCCCAAACCGTTAAACTCTCGCTTTTGCTCAGCGCAATAACGGAATTCAATGCTTAAACGACTATTGTCATACGTGTCAGGAAACGGGAAGAAAAAAGCCCGAACCTATCAACGTCAGGATATCCCCCGGGACCAGCATACCGTCTCCCGCTCGTTCATCAGCGAGCCCGCCAAGAAAGTGCTCAGCCGGCTGAATAACGCAGGCTACGAAGCTTATCTGGTGGGCGGTGGTGTTCGCGACATACTGCTTGGCGGCAAACCCAAGGATTTTGACATCGCCACCAACGCCACGCCGGAAGAGGTGCATGACCTGTTCCGCAACTCCAGGCTGATTGGCCGGCGCTTCCGCATTGTTCACGTCCTGTTCGGCCGTGAAGTCATTGAGGTCACCACCTTCCGTGGAAATGCCGCGGAAGCAGAGGAGGATGACGACGATGACCGCAGAACCAGCGAGCACGGTCTGCTTCTGCGGGATAACGTCTACGGCAACCTGGAAGAAGACGCCCTGCGCCGTGATTTCACCGTGAACGCCCTCTATTACTGCATCCGCGACTTCACCGTCGTGGATTTCGCCAACGGCATTGAAGACCTGGAAAACCGTCAGATGCGCCTGATTGGTGACCCGGAAACCCGCTACCGGGAAGACCCGGTACGCATGCTTCGTGCCGTGCGCTTCGCCGCCAAGCTGGGCTTCGACATCGAACCCGACACCGAAGCCCCGATCCGGGAACTGGCACCGCTACTGACGCACATTCCGCCAGCCCGACTGTTTGAGGAAGTGCTTAAGCTGTTCTCCGCCGGTTACGGTGAAGCCACTTACGACCTGCTCAGCGAATACAACCTGCTGGCGCCCTTGTTTCCGGAGACGGTACAGGCCATCAACAACGGCCAGCCGGATGAACTGATCCGCAAGGCCCTGAGAAATACCGATGCCCGCATCGCCCAGGGCAAGTCGGTAACCCCCTACTTCCTGTTTGCCGCAATGCTCTGGCCGGCCCTGCAGGCGGAATGGCGAAAACGCCAGGATAATGGGGAGCCGGTACAACCGGCATTGCACATGGCCATCGCCAAGGTGATCGGCCGACAGGTTCAGGCCACCTCGATCCCCAAGCGCTTCTCCGGCCCGATGAAGGAAATCTGGGAGTTACAGATGCGCCTGCCCCGTCGCCAGGGCAAGCGCGCCTTCGCCACCATGTCCCACCCCCGCTTCCGGGCCGCCTATGACTTCCTGCTGGTACGGGAAGCCTCCGGCGAAATCGAACCAGGGCTGGGCCAGTGGTGGACGGAGTTCCAGGAATCGGACGAACGTGGTCAGGAACGCATGTTGACACAACTCGGTAGCGACGGCCCCAAGAAACGCCGCCGCAAGAAGCCCGCGAAAAAGGCCTGACCGATGACGGCCACGGATGTTTTTATTGGGCTCGGCAGCAACCAGGCCGACCCATCCGCGCAACTGGCCGGTGCCGTAGCCCGGCTGGCTGCGCTGCCGAAAACTGAACTGGTGGCCCAGTCCCCTTTTTATCGCAGCAAGCCGGTGGGCCCGCAAGACCAGCCCGATTTTGTAAACGGCGCGGCCTGGTTACGCACGGAACTTTCCCCCCTGGAACTTCTGGACCAGCTACAGGCCATTGAACAGGTTCATGGCCGCGAACGCATACAGCACTGGGGACCGAGAACCCTGGACCTGGACCTGCTCCTTTATGGCAATGAAATCATCGCCAGCGAACGCCTGACCGTACCCCACGCTGAACTCGCCAACCGCGACTTTGTCTTGCAGCCGTTACTGGACCTGGAGCACGAACTTGCACTGCCAGACGGCCGCACCGTTGCGCAATTGCGACAGCAATGCCCGGACAACAACCTGCAAAAACTCAATCCAGTGGAACGAGCACCTTTCCCGCCTGGCTGAGACCAACGGCTCGGCGTGCGGCTATTGCCACAAACACACCCCCGGATTACCCTAATGGCCTGGATGCCGGCATACACCCGGCCCGGTCTGGCCCATCCACCCACAAGGCAAGGATTCTATGGCTGTTACCATCAATACTCTGCGCGATTACAAGCAGAAGGGCGAAGCTTTCTCCGTGCTGACATCCTACGATGCCACCTTTGCTCAAATCGTCAGTGAGGCCGGCGTTGATGTCATCCTGATTGGCGATTCTCTTGGCATGGTGCTTCAGGGGCACGACAGCACACTTCCCGTGACCATGGACCAGATGGTCTACCACGTATCCTCTGTGGCCAAGGGTAACCGGGGTTCGCTGATCATGGCCGACATGCCGTTCATGACCTATGGCACCACCGAGGCCGCCCTGGAGAACGCCGCCGAGCTGATGCGCGCCGGCGCCCACATGGTCAAGTTGGAAGGCACCGACTGGATGAAGGACACCATTCACGCCCTGAGCGAACGCGGCGTGCCGGTATGCGCTCATCTGGGTCTGACTCCGCAATTCGTCAACAAGTTTGGCGGCTACAAGGTCCAGGGTCGGGACGAAAAGCACGCCGAACTGATGATTGAACACGCCTGTGAGCTGGTGGCCGCCGGAGCCGACGTAATCCTTCTAGAATGCGTACCTGCGCCGCTGGCTGCCAGGATCACCCAGGCCGTACAAGCGCCGGTGATCGGCATTGGCGCCGGCGCAGACACCGACGGCCAGGTACTGGTTGTCCACGATATGCTGGGCATGGTCACCGGCCGCAAACCACGCTTTGTGAAGGACTTCCTGGCGGAGTCCGGCTCCATCAAAGGAGCCATTGAAGCCTATGTGGCCGCTGTGCGCGACCGCTCATTCCCCGCCGAGGAGCATACGTTCAAGGCATGAGAACCGTACATACTCTTAAAGAACTCCGAGCCATGCTGCGCAGTTATCGCCAGCAAGGTAAACGTATCGGGCTGGTTCCCACCATGGGCAACCTGCATGAGGGGCATATTTCACTGGTCAGAAAGGCCCGTGAAGCAGCCGACATTGTCGTGACCAGCATTTTCGTAAACCCGATGCAGTTCGGTGCCGCGGAAGACCTGGACACTTACCCGCGCACATTGATTGAAGATCAGGAGCGGCTTGAGGCGGCGGGCAGCACCCTGGTGTTCGCCCCCTCCAATGACGAAATCTATCCCGAGGGATTGGCCCGGCACACCCGCATTACGGTTCCGGAAGTCAGTGAGGGCCATTGCGGCGCCAGCCGGCCCGGACACTTTGAGGGCGTGGCCACGGTCGTCACCATGCTGTTCAATATGGTTCAGCCGGATATCGCGGTGTTTGGCGAGAAGGATTACCAACAGTTGGCTGTTATTCGCAAACTGACCCAGGACCTGATGATACCGGTGGAAGTCATCGGCGGCCCGACCGTTCGCGAAGAGGACGGCCTGGCGAAGAGCTCTCGCAATGGATTTCTCACCGAGGATGAACGCGCCGTTGCACCGGCCGTCTATCAGACGCTGAAAAATACCGCAGAACAAATTTATGAAGGTCGGACCGATTTCACAGTGCTGTCTCAGGAGGCCAATGATGCCCTCAGTAAAGCGGGGCTACGGCCGGATTACTTCAACATCGCCAACAGCCAGACCCTGAAACCAGCCAACGCCGACGATACCGAACTGACTCTACTGGCGGCAGCGTTTCTGGGCACCACACGACTGATCGACAATCTGTCGATTAACCGCTGATCCGACACCCACTGACAGAAAGGATTCCACAATGTCCCAGGGCTCTGTACCACTCACCAGCCGGCCCGAGTGGCAGGCGCTGAAGACACATCAGGCGGAACTGGAAAGCACCCATATGAGGGAGCTTTTCAGCAGCGATCCGGACCGGGCCAGCCGCTTTTTCATTCGCGGCGGCGGCCTGTCGCTGGATTACTCCCGCAACCGCATAACCGATGACACCTTGGCAAAGCTGATGGCATTGGCCAGGGAATGCGGTGTACCGGAGCGGATCGAAGCCATGTTTCGTGGCGACCACATCAATGTCACTGAAAAGCGCCCGGCGCTGCACATCGCCCTGCGGGACACCAGCGGCGCTCCCATCCACGTTGACGGCATGGACATCGCGCCGGAAGTGGAACGCACGCTGAATCGCATGGAGCAGTTCGTAGACGACGTGCTTAGCAAACGCTGGCAAGGGCATACCGGCAAGGCCTTTACGGATGTGGTCAGTATTGGCATTGGCGGCTCCTTCCTCGGCCCCAAACTGGTATCGGAAGCTCTACGCCCCTACTGGCACGGCCAGCTGAAGGGCCACTACGTCGCCAACATCGACGGCACCCAGATGGCCGAGATACTGCGCCGGGTCAATCCGGAAACCACCCTGTTCCTGATCCAGTCCAAATCCTTCCGTACCCAGGAAACCCTGGAGAACAGCAAGGTGGCCCGGAACTGGTTCCTGGACAACGGCGGCAGCGAAAACCAGGTCGCGAAGCACTTCGTGGCGGTTACCGCCAACACCCCGGAAGCCGTTAACTTCGGCATCTCCGAAGACAACATCTTCCCAATGTGGGACTGGGTGGGCGGACGCTACTCACTGTGGTCTGCCATCGGCCTGCCCGTAGCACTGACCATCGGCATGGAAAATTTCCGCGCCCTACTCTCAGGCGCCAATGCCATGGACCAGCACTTCCGCACCGCGCCGCTGGAGCAGAACCTGCCTGTGATCATGGCAATGCTGGGGCTCTGGTACAACAACTTCTGGGGCGCAGAAACCTACGCCATCCTGCCCTACGACCACTACCTGCGGAGCCTGCCAGCGCACCTGCAACAACTGGACATGGAAAGTAACGGCAAGAGCGTGACCCAGAACGGCGAGCCGCTAACCTACCAGAGCGGCCCGGTGATCTGGGGTGGCGTGGGTGCCAACGGCCAACACGCTTTCCACCAGCTACTGCATCAGGGTACGCGCCTGATTCCGGCGGACTTCATCATTCCTCTCGAGACCCACAACCCGGTCGCCAGTCACCACGTCACCCTGTTTGCCAACTGCCTGAGCCAGTCACGAGCACTGATGTCCGGCAAGACGCTGGACCAAGCCAAGGCGGAACTGAAGGCCGAGGGCATGAGCGGTGAGGATATCGACAAACTGGCCCCCCACAAGGTGATTCCCGGCAACAAACCCAGCAATACGCTGCTGATCGATAAGTCGACGCCGGAAACCGTCGGCGCGCTGATTGCGCTCTATGAACACCGCACGTTTGTTCAGGGCATTATCTGGGATGTGGATTCGTTCGATCAGTGGGGTGTTGAGCTGGGAAAACAGATGGGCAAAGGCATACTGGATCGCTTGACCGGCGTTACTGCTGAGGGCAACGAAGCCATCGACAGCTCAACGGCCAGCCTGATCCAGCTATACCGTTCGCATCACGGCTCATAAAAGCCAGATTAGAGGGTGGAGGCCTGAGAGATGTGCCGGCCTTGCCAGGTAAAGTCCACCGGCCACAGCTTCTGATCACGGTCATAGACCTGCCACAATGCCTGGTAGCACTCACCGCAAACCGGATGAACGGCGGTCGGCGCAATCTCCGCCAGCGGCAGTAGCACGAAGGCGTTTTTCAGAATCTCGCCCCGGGGCAGCTCGACACCATCGACTCGGCCCACCTCGTGATCGTAGGTGAGAATATCCAGATCCAGGGTTCGGGGGCTGAACTTTGGCACATCCCGCCGTCGACCATTATCCGCCTCAAGTTGTTTGAAGCGGGCCGACAGCTCCGCCACACTCAGGCCGGTATCGACACCCACCACCAGATTGTAGAAGGGCGAACCATCAAAACCGACGGACTCGCTCTCGTAGACAGAAGAGATGAGCAGTTCGTCAAACCAGCCGGCCAATGCATCCAGCGCCGCCGTGACATAGCGCACGCGGTCAATGTTGCTACCGATACTGATATACACCCGCGCCATCAGCGGCTCCCCCGTTCAATCTTTACACCCACGGCCACTGCAGCCGGAACGGCGCCGGGCTTACGAAGGGTCAACTTGACCCAGCGCACGTTGAACTCGCTCTGCAGCAAACCTGCAATGCCTTCTGCAGCGGTTTCCAGCAATTGCGGGCGAGCCTCGACAAGGTAGCCTGAGACCCGCTCGCTGACCAAAGCGTAGTTCAGGGCGTCACCGACATCATCCGAGGCTGCTGGGGCCCTGTTATCCCAGGCCATCTCCAGGTCTACCAACAGTCGCTGTCTGACTTCACGCTCCCAGTCGTATACGCCGATGATTGCCTCAACGGCCAGGCCTTCGATCAGTACACTATCTGTCAACAGAGGCACTCCCGGGCTTACACTCTTTGCTGATTGAATAACGCGCAGGCAGCGGATACTGTGTAAAATCTGACCTGCCTCGTCGCGGGGCCGGCATTTTCTCACAAATGACCAGTACGCGTCTTTGCGTCTTTTTCACTTTGCCAATGATCGCCACCGATGAGCTATCTGAGTGACCCGGTACTGACCGTTCTACTGTGCGCCCTGGCCTACCTGGCAGGCTCGATACTGTTTGCACTGCCGGTCTGCCGCGCCTGGCACCTGCCGGACCCACGCGCCCAGGGTTCCGGAAACCCCGGCGCCACCAACGTCTACCGTACCGGCGGATGGCCGCCGGCAGCACTGACGCTGTTCCTGGATGCCGCCAAGGGCTGGCTTCCGGTATGGCTTGCCCACCAGGCAGACCTGACCATTCTTTCCCAGGCCATGGTGGCGCTGTGCGCAGTGACCGGGCATATGATTCCGTTGTTTTATCGGTTCAAGGGTGGAAAAGGCGTGGCGACTGCGCTGGGCGCGGGGCTTGCGCTAGCGCCAGCAACCACTCTTCTGCTGGCCGCCATCTGGGCCCTGGTGATGTGGCGCTGGAAGATATCAGCGCTCGCCTCGATTGTAGCCATTGTGAGCGGCCCCATCATCAGTGCGCTGATCGAACCCGACACCTTGCCGCTGTTCGGCCTCCTGGCCATCCTGATTGTGGTACGTCACCGCAACAACCTGATCCGTATGGCCCAGGGCCGTGAACCGGGCTTCTAGTCCACCAACCCGTTCGTCCGTAGCTCGCCAACCGGTGGCAGTGTATTCATCGGCCAGCGCGGCACCGCCACAATCCGATCGCCATCCTGCTGACCTGCGTTCATGCGCTGACAACCCGCGTAGGCAATCATGGCGCCATTATCCGTGCAGAACTCGGGGCGGGCGTAGAACACGGCGGCACGAAGCTTCTCTGTCATTTTCTCAAGCCCGGCACGCAACCGCTTATTGGCACTCACGCCGCCGGCAATCACCAAACGCTTGCAACCGGTCTGCTCCAGGGCACGGCGACATTTGATGGTCAGTGTATCCACCACCGCTGCCTCGAAGGCCAGGGCAATATCCGCGCGGGTCTGGTCATCCAGCCCCCCAGCACGCTCTGCGGCAGTTACCGTATTGAGGGTAAACGTCTTCAGGCCACTGAAACTGAAATCCAGCCCCGGCCGGTCGGTCATCGGGCGCGGGAACCGGTAGCGTCCCGGCGCGCCCTTCTCAGCCAGCGCAGCCACCCTCGGCCCGCCAGGATAATCCAGCCCAAGCATCTTGGCGGTTTTGTCAAAGGCTTCACCGGCGGCATCGTCCACCGACTCACCCAGCATTTCATACTCGCCAATACCCTTAACCAGAACCAACTGGGTATGGCCACCGGAGACCAGCAAGGCGACGAATGGAAACGCCGGTGGGTTATCCTCCAGCATCGGCGCCAACAAGTGGCCCTCCATGTGATGCACCCCCAGCACGGGAACACCCAGGGCGAACCCCAGGGCATGGGCCACGGAGCCACCGACCATCAGCGCACCCACCAGCCCGGGGCCGGCGGTGTAGGCAATGCCTTCGATATCAGCGCGAACCCGGCCGGCGTCGGCCAGCACCTGATCACACAACGGCAGCAATTTACGGACATGGTCGCGGGAGGCCAGCTCCGGCACCACACCACCGTAGTCTGCATGCATATCAATCTGGCTGAACAACGCATGCGCGAGCAGCCCACGCTCGCTGTCATAGAGGGCAACGCCGGTTTCATCACAGGAGGTTTCAATACCGAGAATCAGCATAAGTAAGGGCCACAACTCCGGGCAGGTAAACGTAAACGAGGCATTTTAGCAGAAACCCGAAACCCTCCGTCAGTTTCATCGAACAAACATTGACCTTGGCCATGGGCAGGCGCTATCATTGCCGGCCTTAAATACGCACTGGTCGAGTTTTAGCCAATCTGACCAGGTATCGAGTCGATTTGACAGACAGGTCGATCAGACAAAACTGAAACCGAATCAATCAGGTAGGTGATTTTCGAATGCCAGCTGTTAAAGTGAAAGAGAATGAACCGTTTGACGTAGCCCTTCGTCGCTTCAAGCGCTCCTGCGAAAAAGCAGGCGTTCTGTCGGAAGTACGTCGCCGTGAGCACTACGAGAAGCCGACAGCCGTGCGCAAGCGTAAGGCAGCTGCAGCCGTCAAGCGTCATCTCAAGAAGCTTCAGCGGGAACAGCGCAAGTTCGAGCGTCTGTACTAAGCTTTACCGGACGCCGCTTGACTGCAAGCCTATAATCGCCTGTATAGCCACAGGTTGCACAGAGCGATACCAAAATGCCGCCGAGGCCTGGCTTCGGCGGCATTTTTGGCTGTACTTCCAGGCCCGGCACTTTCCGCGCGACCGGAGACATCATGAGTGGACTGATCCCGCAACGCTTTGTTGAAGACCTGCTCGACCGGGTAGACCTGGCAGAGCTGATCGGATCACGTATCACCCTGAAAAAGGCCGGCGGCAACTACAAGGCCCGCTGCCCCTTCCATGATGAGAAAACGCCGTCTTTCAACGTTCGGCCGGACAAAGGCTTTTACCACTGCTTTGGCTGTGGCGCCCATGGCGATGCCATCAGTTTTGTCCGCGAATTCGACGGCCTGGGTTTTACCGACGCCGTAGAGGAACTGGCCCGCCGAGCCGGCATGGAAGTGCCCTACGACCAGAGCGCGCGCCAGGAAATGCAGCAGGCGCGAACACTGACGGACGCCCTGGATTACGCCAGCCGCTTCTATCAGTCCGCCCTGAAGGGCCAACAAGGTGAATTCGCCCGGGACTACCTCAAACAGAGGGGCCTGGACGACAGCATTATTGGACAGTACCAGCTGGGCTACGCCCCTGGCACCGGCACCGCCCTGTTCGACAGCGCCAGCAAGGACCTGCAGGGGCCATTGATTGAAACCGGCGCCGTGTCTGACCGCTACGGGCGGCCCAGGGACTTGTTTCGCAACCGAGTGATGTTCCCGATCCGCAACAGCCGCGGACGGACCATTGCGTTCGGCGGGCGCACACTGGGTGATGACAAGGCCAAGTACATCAACTCTCCGGAGTCTGATGTGTTCCATAAAAGTCGCGAAATCTACGGCCTTTATGAAGCCAAACAGTCAATCCGCCAACTCGACAGACTGCTGGTGGTGGAAGGCTATATGGATGTCATTGCGCTCGCGCAGAATGGCATCCACTTTGCCGTAGCCACACTGGGCACAGCCACAAACCAGGACAGCCTGTCGGCACTGCTGAAGCAGGTACGGCATCTGGTGTTCTGTTTTGATGGCGACCAGGCCGGTTACCGGGCGGCCGATAAGGCCCTGGAAAATGCGCTGGAATTGCTGACCGATGGCCTTCATCTGCAATTCCTGATGATGCCGGACGGTGAAGACCCGGACACGTTGGTGCGCAAGGAGGGCCCCGACGCGTTCCAGGAACGCATCAACGGCGCCACGCCCCTGTCTCGCTACCTGTTCAACAGGCAGAGTGAAGGCTTGGACCTGACGCTGCCGGAAGACCGGGGTGAGCTGAAGGCACGGGTAGAGCCGCTGCTGAAGAAAATGCCCAGGAGCACCCTCAGGGATGCCATGTGGCATGAAATGCTGCGACTGTGCGGCAACAGCCGGGGCGACTGGCAGAACCGCCGCCAGCCAAACGGCAAGGGCGGATACGGCGAGCGCCGGGTGCAGGAACAACGGATTGACGTAAAGCTCAGCAAGGATACCCAGCTTTGTCTGGCCCTGCTGGAAGCACCTGACATGGCCAGCGAAATTGCTGAACTTTGCCGCAGCAGCCGCCAATACCGGCAGGCCGGCCAGTTCGCCGGCTGGATTCTGGAGCAGGCCATCAAAGACCGGCGCTCCCTGGTCCGCGAACTGGCAACGGATAACCGCGCCAGAGAACAGTTTTACAGCCTGTTCGATGGTATTGAACACATCCCCGCACGGGAACAGACCCTGGCTGGCGCCAGGGAAATGCTGAATCCGAACCGGGAAGTAGCGCGCAAGCAGCGGCTGGCGTCTCTGCTATCGGAAAAACGTAGCCTGGCAGACCTTAGCGCCGAAGAGCGACAGGAACTGAAGGCACTGACTGGACAGAACGACGACTGACCAGCGCCAGAAAACAGAGCCGGCGGGCCAAAAAACGCAATAACTGCCGCCGGAAACGGCACTGCACTTGAAACTTGCAGTATTGATCACCATCTAACCATCCGGTGGCAGAGCAACCGCGCGACAGCTATAATGGCTGTTTAACTTTTTTCCTTTTACCAGCGAGTTCACAGGGTGTCTATGTCAGGCAATTCGCAGAAATCACGTCTTAAAGACCTCATTGCACGAGGCAAGGAACAAGGTTACCTGACTTACGCCGAGGTAAACGACCACCTCCCGGAAGATATTGCTGACCCGGACCAGGTCGAAGACATCATTCGCATGATCAACGACATGGGCATCCAGGTGTCTGAAGTGGCACCGGACGCGGACACGCTGCTGATGACCGACGGTGACTCCACCGCAGACGAAGCAGCTGCCGCTGAAGCCGCCGCTGCACTCGCAGCCGTGGAATCCGACGCTGGCCGCACCACGGACCCGGTCCGCATGTACATGCGCGAAATGGGCACTGTGGAGCTGCTGACCCGCGAAGGTGAAATCGTCATTGCCAAGCGCATCGAGGAAGGTATCCGCGATGTGATGGCCGCCGTGGCCCACTTCCCCGGCATCACCGGCACCGTTATCCAGGCCTACGACCGCATCATCGAGAACGAAGGCCGTCTCAGCGACATCGTCTCCGGCTTCCTCGATCCCGACGGCGCCGAGCCGTTCATGGAGGAAGACACTACCCCGGATACGTCCAGCACGTCAGACGACTCATCCGACGATGATGACGATGACGACAGTGAAGAAGAAACCGAAAGCGGTCCGGATCCGGAAGAAACCCGCCTGCGCTTCGAGCTATTGAAAGAAAAACTCGACGCCGCGGACGCTTGCCTGGCCAAACACGGCCGTGGCCACAAGAAAACCCAGGAAGCCCTGAACGAGCTGGGACAGGTGTTTGCGCCGTTCAAGCTGGGCAACAAGGCCT
This sequence comes from Marinobacter sp. B-12, assembly GCF_056857915.1. NCBI lineage: Bacteria > Pseudomonadati > Pseudomonadota > Gammaproteobacteria > Pseudomonadales > Marinobacteraceae > Marinobacter > Marinobacter sp. B-12. The sequence continues at coordinate 41,444 of NZ_JBSXOB010000023.1, forward strand.
TTGATGAGCTTGTAAACGTGGTTCGCTCCACCAACGATCTGGTGCGCGAGAACGAGCGTGCGATCATGAAAATCTGTGTGCGTGAGTGCAAGATGCCGCGCAAGGATTTCATCAAGTCGTTCCCCGGCAACGAAACCAGCCTGGACTGGGCCGAAAAGATGTCCAAGGGCAAGAAGCCCTACGCACCGCTGATTGCCGAGCGCATCGACGAAGTCGTGCGCCTGCAGAAGCGCATTGCCAACATCCAGACCGAAGTGGACCTGGACGTTTCCGACATCAAGGAAATCAACCGCCGCGTCTCCATCGGCGAAGCCAAGGCCCGCCGTGCCAAGAAGGAAATGGTGGAAGCCAACCTGCGTCTGGTTATCTCCATTGCCAAGAAGTACACCAACCGCGGCCTGCAGTTCCTCGACCTGATCCAGGAAGGCAACATCGGCCTTATGAAGGCCGTTGACAAGTTCGAGTATCGTCGTGGCTACAAGTTCTCCACCTACGCCACCTGGTGGATTCGTCAGGCCATCACCCGCTCCATCGCGGACCAGGCACGCACCATCCGTATTCCGGTGCACATGATCGAAACCATCAACAAGCTCAACCGCATCTCCCGTCAGATGCTGCAGGAGATGGGCCGCGAGCCCACGCCGGAAGAGTTGGGGGAGCGCATGGAAATGCCCGAGGACAAGATCCGCAAGGTATTGAAGATCGCCAAGGAACCGATCTCCATGGAAACCCCGATCGGTGATGACGAAGACAGCCACCTGGGCGACTTCATTGAAGACATCCAGGCCCTGTCGCCCGTTGACTCCGCTACCGCTGAAGGTCTGCGCGAAGCTACCCGCTCCGTGCTCTCCGGCCTGACCGCCCGCGAGTCCAAGGTGCTGCGCATGCGCTTCGGTATTGAAATGAACACCGACCACACCCTTGAGGAAGTCGGTAAACAGTTCGATGTTACCCGTGAGCGCATCCGCCAGATCGAAGCCAAGGCTCTGCGCAAACTGCGCCACCCTTCCCGCTCCGACCACCTGCGCGGCTTCATTGACGACCAGGGCAACGGTTAAACACCACAACAGTAGCGGGCGCCGCCGCTCACCGGTATAATGGCGCCCGCTTTGTTGCTCCCGCCCGGAAGCGACATCCCAGTAAGCAAACCTTTAAACAGCATCCGCTGAAAAAAGGGCCTATAGCTCAGTTGGTTAGAGCAGAGGACTCATAATCCTTTGGTCCCTGGTTCGAGTCCAGGTGGGCCCACCATTTCATACCTTTTTATTCCAATTCAGAAACCCCGAGTGGTGTCGGCATTCTTTACACAAAGCCTCCAGCATACGATCAGGCTCTGACGCCAGTCCATTGAAAATTCCCAAGTTCTAGTTTCTGGCCATGCTTTTGCTTGCTTATCATATAGCACCTGCCATTGAACGGCGGGGTATGTTTGAAAATTTTTGCGAGGAATGTCGCTATGAAAATGAGAACTTTAGCGGCTTTGGCCATAGGGATGCTGGGATCCAGCTCTGTGCTGGCTGTGCCAACATTACAACTGGACATTGATGGCGGCACTTATTTGGGGGGCACAGAAGAAAGTACTGTGACTAATGCTGCAACATTCGATTTGTGGGCTTTAGGCAAGGTACCGAGTGTAGATACGACTATTGACTACTACCTGTCAATTGCGCTTCTGCCTCAGAGCCAAAACATCGGAGATCCCGCAAACCTTGGCGGTATTACCGTAAATGGCACGGCACTCTCCTCGCTCATAGGTGATTCTGAGTACGGTACCCCACCGATCGAATCAATCTCAAACGGCGGAGAACTTGGTCCACACGGAATTTTCGATACTTTGTATTATCAAATTGCCTTCAGTTTTGATGGTTTGCCGACAGTAGCGTCTTACAACGTTCAAGACGATACTGCTGGACCTGCCGGTGAGGAGTTATTCAAACAGGTTTTTCAGATAGACGCATCATCATTGGCAATGGGTTACGGTCTTCATTTCGACCTTTACACTTACGGTGAAACTAACGGCAACCGGACAGCGATCACGGACTTCGCTCCCTTCTCCCACGATGCTGCCTACTGCGTCGACCGTAACTGTGAGCCGGTAGAAGTGTCTGAGCCCTCAACTCTAGCGCTATTTGGCATAAGCCTGATTGGGCTAGTTGCGATCAGGCGCCGCCTTATCACCTCTTAGTGTCAGGCTAGTCAACATATCAAAGCTTACCCGTCACACGAAGGTCCCTCACTTGGGACCTTCCTTATAAACTGCTTCTGATACCTGCGCCCACTCACCATATGACAACGTGTTTCAGAAAGAGCCACCGTCCTCAAATAAGCCTCTGACCATTGCTGACCTTATGATCAGTGCTAACCAGCGTTATCGCACCCTCATCATTCTTTATTCCGGTCACTAAGCACTCGGACATAAAGGGGCCAATCTGTTTGGGCGGGAAGTTGGTAACGGCGAGTACCTGCTTACCCAACAACGCCTCAGGATCATACAGGTCAGTAATCTGAGCACTGGATTTACGAACACCCACCTCTGGCCCAAAATCGACTTTTAGCTTGTACGCTGGCCTGCGGGCTTCCGGAAATTCGCTCACCTCAATGATGGTGCCGATGCGCAACTCCACGCTCTCAAAATCTTCCCAACTGATCATGCCTGGTGTGTCCCCTGTCTGTTAAAGAATGTGGCTATTTTCTGTGGTCCGCGAGCAGGGTCCCGACCGTGAACGCGATGTCCTCGTGCTCGGTATCTCGCCACGGTTCTGCGAGGGATTCGGCTTCCCACTGCTGCATACTGCCTAACGCCAGAACTCTCTCAACGTAGGCGCCGGCGCCTTCGCTCAGGTCCAGCCCGTAGGTGCGTACCCGATAGACGACAGGGGCAAAGAAGGCATCCACAGCGGTAAAGCAGTCACCGGCGAGGAACGGGCCACCGAACTTCTGCAGGCCATGGGACCACAGGCTGTCGATGCGACCGATATCCTTTTGCAGGCCTTCACTGACCGTGTTCATGCGGATACGCAGGCCCACGTTCATGCTGCAGATATCCCGTAGCGACTGGAATCCGGAATGCATTTCAGCAGCCGCACAACGTGCCCAGGCACGGGCCTTCGAGTCTTTAGGCCAAACGCCTTCGTGGCGCTCGGCCAGATACTCACTGATGGCCAGCGAGTCCCATACGGTTGTGCCTTCGTCCGTCAGGCAGGGTACCTTGCCGCTGGGGCTCAGGCGCCTGTACGCCTGCCAGGTGGGCTCGTCACCAAACACAATGAGCTGTTCATTAAACTCAATGCCCAGCTCTTTCATCAGCACCCAGGGGCGCAACGACCATGACGAGTAGTTCTTGTTCGCAATATGAAGGGTGTACATCCCTGTCTCCATCCAGGTGGGGTGGTTTATCCGGAAATCAGTTTTGCCGAATACCGTGGCTTCGTATACAACTACACTATGGCCATTAAAAATAACACAAGGAACGCACTATGCCTTTCTCTTCCGATCACATTGATGAACTTAACCTGCTCGCTATGTTCGACCTGTCATCCGCGCAGGAGGGCATCAAGGTTCACCAGCATTCGGCTGCACCAGAGATGGTGACAGCAGCTGAACGCCTACACCAGAAGGGGCTGATCACTCAGAAGGATGGCGGTTACCTGACAAGCCTGGGCAGTGAAATGGCGGAGCATGCGCAGAAAGTATTGTCGGTACTGTCCAGCAGCTGAGCAGCCGGCCGGCTTATCCACCGGGTGCCCGAACGGGTGCCCTTTTTGGTGCCCACCTCCAAAACCTGCAACAGTTCACACCCCTTCGTTACAGAAATAAACACCTTCCGGCCTTATAAAACTCTGTATTTCCAGCATTTTCAAACCATCTTTAACTAGAGGGTGGTCGTTTCGACACCAAAACCTGTCAAAGAAGCCAACGTCCCGATAAGACAAGAGCACTACACTGCTTTTCGAACAAATGTACCAACAATAATTGCCAGCCCTGTTACCCGGCTCCGGGGGCACGGCAAAGGTCCATAACAAAGACAAACGAATGGAGTGTGTTTCATGGTTTCAACCTCCCGCTTTTCCCTGCGTGCGATAACACTCGCCGTTGCAGCCGCCTCGGCCGGTTTTTCATTGAATGCCTCTGCCAGCATGGGCAACATCGGCACAACCTATGGCGTGATGCCCGTGGACGTGGCCACCGCACAGGCCCTGTCGATGTTCAACGAGCAGGTGTCAGCCACCTATTACAATCCGTCCTATTTAACCAGTGACGAGCGTGGCGAGCTTACCGGTGGCATTCTTCATGCGGAGCAGGAACTGCGCTCCAGCCGTTCCGATGCAGACGGCGATATTATTTCGGACTCGCCGAGCCAGCATGTCCTGATCGGTATGAAAACCAACCTGGCGTCCCTGACCCGCTTCGACCACCCGATTTACCTGGGCTTCATCGCAGGCGTTGAGAAGTATGGTAAGGAAATGCTGGCATTCTCCTCGGAAACCTCCGAAACCGGGCAGTATCTGCAATACGGCAAGGAACCCCTTTTCCTGAACATTGGTGGTGCCACCCCACTCTGGCGAGGCATCTCGGGCGGTTTCTCGGTGCGCGTCACCCTGGAGGCAGCCGCTCAACTGGATGCCGTTTCAACACTCGGCGGTGAGACCAGCCGCGAGCGACTGGCGGTTAATGCCGAGCCGTCGCTGAAGTCCATCCTTGGCACCACCATCAAGTGGGGCGATACCCTCTGTCCGGACAGTGACTGTTTCCTCGATGGCTGGGAAAGTGCGGTTACCTATCGCACCAAGTCATCCGCTTCGACGTCTGTGGACTCCAACATCATCGTTACCCAAACCATTCCCGACCCGGGCCTGAGCCTTGCGGTGGCCACCATCGATTCCTTCCAGCCGGAAACCTTTGCCATCGGCACCCAGTACAAGGGTGACGGCTGGCGCATCGGCGGCAGCATTGAGCAGCAGAACTGGTCAGAGCTGGAAGACGAGTTTGCCGGCGATACCATCAAGGACCAGGAGAACGTCAGCGCAGCCAATCGAATTCGTTTCGATGACATCCTGGTGCCCCGCATCGGCGCCGAATACCAGCTCAGCCGCCACTTTGCCGTTCGCGGAGGGCTGGCGTATGAGGAGTCTCCCCTCAAAACCACCCGCAACCCGGAGCTGAACTATCTGGACACCGACAAGATCGTGGCCGGGCTTGGCATCAGTGCCACCTACGAACGCACCCGCGTGCTGGCCTACCCGGTACGGTTGGATATCGGTTACCAATATCAGCAGTTGCAGGACCGGGATTTCACCATCGTCGACTATGACGGCAACGAACAGCAGGCAACCGCCGACGGTGACGTTCACGTTATCAGCGGCTCCATCACCCTGAAGTTCTGAGGAGAGGTTTGCCATGAAACACAACAACACATTGGCACTGATTCCCGCGATGCTCCTGGCCGCATGCGGCGGGGGTGATGAACAGACCATCGACGAGCCCACAACCCCGGGCTCAGTCGTCTACTCCTACCCGGCGGATGGCCAAAGCAACGTCAGCCCCAAGGCAGACATGGTACTGCGCTTTTCCCATGCGCTGTCTGACGACGATGTAGTCAGCAAAATACGCATCACTGATGGAAGCACCGACCTGAGCTTTACTGCCGAAAGCGTGGATGGCGGGCGCAGCCTGACACTGTCGCCACAGGTCGAACTCAGTCCGGGAGCCAATTACACCATTGAGTTTACCGAAGCGCTGCAGGCGGAAAGTGGCCGCACGATTCCTAACCCCAATGCCTTCGGCCCGGAGGGCGTGCAGTTTTCAACACGGGGTGCCTTCAGCGGCATCTCCGGGCTGGACAACCTGAGCCCGGAGTTCACCGTTGCGGAAATGATTCCCTCCGAGGGCAATGTATTCCAGCCCATGAACTTCTCCACATTCCGACTGCAAATGACCCAGACCGTGCACCCGGACTGGAAGGCACGGGGCGGTGTCATTGAAATCACTGACAGTAACGATACCGTTGTGCCGGCCACCGTTATTGTGAAAGGCCGGGACATCACTATCGACCCCTGCCTTGCAGACTCAAAAGAGCGCTGTGGCCGTGAGGAGGACATACTCACCTCGGGCGAGACCTACACCGTGTCAGTCCGCAATCTGCCGAGCCTCCATGGCGGTGCGCTGGGCGACTTCAGCGAAACCGTAACCCCACGCGACACCGGCCCGACGGTTGTGCTGTCTCAGCAAGTGGTGGATTCCGGCCTGAATGCCGGCGAGAGTGCTGAAAACACCCGCAAGTCTCGGCTAAACGGGCAAATCATCAACGGCATCACCCTAAACTCCGTCCTGCAGGGCAATGCTGGGCCGTCCCAGCAAACCGGCGATCTGTTTGCAGAGCTCGCTTACGCGCCGGCATTTGCGGCCGATGAGCCCCTGCCACTGCGAGTTCCGAAAGGCAGCGTGTTGACCAGCAGCACCCTGGACGTTCGAATAAACGGTGAGGTGCCGGTTATCGACCCGGCAACCGGCAGCATTCAGAAAACCGGCGACATTAAAGTCACCATGTTGTCGGACGCCACCGGCTACCTGATGCCAAACCCCTACACGGATAGCATGAACGCCCCTCGCCACGTCAAACTGTTTATGGACGTTGCCATGAACACGGAAGAGGCGCAGCCCAATGCTTCGTTATCCCAGGACCTGCTGGGGGTAGAGCTGACCGGCATAGCGATCGTGGAAGATGGCGTGTTAACCATAGACGCCATCGGTATGGTCGAACCCAACCTACTGGGCCAGGAATTCACCGACGCCACCATTGCCTTTCGTATTGAAGCGGCAACGGACTCCGAATCCGCCCTGGACGCTGCCGAACAACGGGACGAAGAACTGGCGGACAACACCGGCCCACAGTTAGTAAGCTGGATGCCAGGGCCGGACGATGCCTTCCCGGGTAATCGTGATCAGATGCAGCGCCCTGGCGACCCGATCGTGCTGAATTTCGACGAACCACTCGACGCCGATACCATCGCCGATGGCATTGTGCTGGACTCAGCGGGCACACCGCTGACGGTTGGCGACGACACACTGGACGCCAAACTGGACGGAACCGCCCTGGTACTGAACCCGGTCGGCGGCCTGGAGCATGGCGTCAACTACACCGTGCAGATCGGCAACGCGCTGACCGACCTTGCAGGCAATGGCGCCACACCTCAGAACCTCAGCTTCGCCCTGCCTGATACTGGGGGAGGTTCGGTTACCCAGAGATCACCCCTGGCACTGACAACGTATCCTGGCTATCCCTGCGTAACAACCGCCGTCAACCTGAGCCAGGGCACTCACGGGCGCTGCCGGGATGCATCCGACAGTGGTGCCGCCGGTGACCTACTGCCAATCACCAAGCTTCCCACGGACCGACCTATTGTAGTGGTGTTCTCCAAGTCTATGGACTTCGACACCATTAACGAAAACACCTTCATTGTCGAAAAAGTTACCAATGCGTCGACACCCATAGGTTCTGGCGAATCCGTCAGCGGACGCCTGGAGAAAAACAACCAGCGCATCCGCTTCTACCCTAACAGCCCATGGGACACCGCCGATGGCAGCTTTTACCGCTACACCATGAGATCCGCCAACGGATCAGGCAATTGCGGCAACGCCATCTGCTCGGAACAAGGCTTTCCTCTGCAGACCGACCTGCTGGTGGACTCCACCGACGCCGGCGGCCCCAACCTGACCATTTACTTCAGTGGCATGGAGGCCCAGCAGACTGTCTATACCCCTCTGCGTAACCTGCCGATCCGTGATGCCAATTCCAACTTCATCGTAGATTGCCCAACACTGGGCGGAGAAAGCTGCCTGGAGCCTTTCAATCATGAAGGCAGCAATGCGGATGGGTTCCTACCCTCTGCCAATGCCGCAAAGCTCTTGGTCGACGACCAGACGGCAGATGGCGGGTTTCTGGGTGATCTCAGCGCGCGCGTGGGCTGTAGCTCGGATGGACCCGACTGCCCACGCAACAAGTTCATCTACCAGACCTACGCTCTGAACACCGAAGTCACGGGACCGGCGGTGGACCCGGAAACCGGCCAGGACGGTGTTGGCGTACTGTTATACCCAACACTGCTGGCTACCACTTCAGCGGACGTTTACATCGATCTTCCGTTTTACTTGGGCGGAGAGCAGGCCTCTACAACCGGGCCCCAAATCCTGCGCATGCGATATGCTAAAGATGACCCTGGCTGCACCAGCAATTGTGCCCGTAACAGCTTGATCCCCGGGATCATTATCGAGACAGATGACGGTCCGGTTTTTAAGACAGAAGCCGATCTATTCCTGGACGCACCGAACCTGGTCGCACCGCTGAACGCCGAGCACAACCTCTACAGCTATCCGTTCACACTGGATCTGGAAGGAAGGGTGAAGTTCTTCAACGACGGCAGGATGCAGATCGAACAAAGAACTGACAACGTTCCGCAAATCAACGTTGAAGCGGTTGCCCTTGGTTTCGCGACCGTCAACATCCCGCTGATCATTCCGCAGCAGGGCGTTTACCTGAACTTCCTCTCCAACCCCATCAAGGAAATTCCAGCAGAGTACTAACTTCAGGCTCCGCTACTTATGGCCAGCCCCCCGGGCTGGCTTTTTTGTGGCCTAAAGAGCCGGAAAGCGGTTTTCCCCTACCAAGCATTTCCTGCTAATCTGGTTTTCTATTGAAACTAACTCCAAAATTGGACTGACAAGCGGGCAGGGTATTCCGAAACCGTGCGGAGCCATGGATGGCGGAGCCCGAGCGTAAAGGGACGTATTCACAGCGTGTTTCGGAATACCCCTGCCCGCTTGCCAAAGCACATAATCAATAAAAAGACCGGAGAGACCCGATGGACAATGGCACCCACTACCGTAACTGCCACCTGTGTGAAGCCATGTGCGGCGTTGCTATTGAGGTCAGGGATGGCCATGTCACCTCCATCAAGGGCGACGAAGACGACCCGTTGAGCCATGGCCACATCTGCCCCAAGGCCGTCGCCCTACAGGACCTCCACGAAGACCCGGAGCGCCTGCGCAAACCGGTACGGCGCACCTCTGACGGCTGGCAGGAAATGGAGTGGGACGAAGCTTTTGACCTGGTGGCCAGCCGACTGCACCGGGTACGCAAAGAGCACGGCCGCAATAGCATTGGCGCCTACCTCGGCAACCCCAACGTACACAACCACGGCTCGCTGGTGGCCACCATGCCATTCCTTCGGGCCCTGGGTACCCAGAACCGCTTCTCCGCCACCTCCAACGACCAATTGCCCCATATGCTGGCCAGCCTGGAAATGTTCGGGCACCAGATTCTCTTTCCGATACCAGACATCGACCGCACCGACCTGTTTATCTGCATCGGCGCGAACCCCATAGCCTCCAACGGCAGTTTGATGACCGTGCCGGACTTCCGCGGTCGCCTCAAGGCACTCAAGGGTCGCGGCGGCAAGATGGTGGTCGTGGACCCACGCCGCACCGAAACCGGCAAACTCGCCGACGAATTCCATTTCATCCGCCCGGGCACCGACGCCCTGTTGCTGATGGCCATGGTGCACACCCTGTTCGAAGAGAACCTGGTCAATCTTGGCCACGCGGAACAGTGGACGAAAGATGTGGATCTGGTACGACTGGCGGCATTGGGATTTACACCTGAAGCTGCCAGCGATACTACCGGCATGCCGGCGGCCGATATCCGCAACCTTGCGCGGCAACTGGCCACAACACCGAGGGCTGCACTGTACACCCGCATGGGCACCAGCACCCAGGCCTTTGGCGGAGTTGCAACCTGGCTTGCCTACGTGCTCAATATCCTGACCGGGAAGCTGGACAGCACTGGCGGCATGATGTTCACACAACCCGCGATTGATCTGATCGCACTCGGTGGTATGTCCGGCCAGAACGGTCACTTCGGCAAGCGGTTCAGCCGGGTGAAAAAGCTGCCTGAGTTTGCAGGCGAATACCCTTCAAGCACCATTGCCGATGAGATTCTTACACCGGGTGAAGGCCAGATACGGGCATTCGTGACGGTGGCGGGCAACCCGGTGCTTTCAAGCCCCAACGGCGGCCGGCTCGACGAGGCCTTCGCCAGCCTCGACTTCATGGTATCGGTGGATTACTACCTCAATGAAACCACCCGCCATGCGGACGTCATACTGCCACCCACCGCTGGCCTGGAACGCAGCCACTACGACCTGATCTTCAGCATGTTTGCGGTTCGCAATACCGCCAAGTATAGCCCCGCCCTGTTCGATGCCGGCCAAGACACCCGCCACGACTGGCAGATACTGCTGGAACTGGCGCACCGTCTGGAGAAAAAGCGTAAAGGTGGTCGCCTGCCCCTGCGTTCCGAAATGGGTTGGCGCGCGTTCAAGCAGATTGGGCCCGACCCGATTCTTGATCTCATGTTGCGGGCCGGGCCCTACGGAACAAACATCGGGCCTGCACGCGGCCTGGTCCAGCCGGCCATCGACCTGGTGATGGATATACTTCCAGAGCGCCATCCCTTGCGGGGTCTGGCAAAAATGAGCCCACTGAACCGCCACTGGCAGGATTTGCCCAAGGGGCTTTCCATCAGCGCCCTGAAGGAACTGCCCAACGGCGTGGATCTCGGGCCGCTTCGCCCCTGCATGCCCGGCAGGTTGTTTACCCGCGACGGCAAGGTAAACCTCGCTCCACGCCGGTATCTGCAGGATCTGGGGCGACTTCATGCCTTACTTACGGCACCGCCCTCCGACGGTCTGTTACTGATCGGCCGCCGGCACGTTCGCAGCAATAATTCCTGGATGCACAACAGCCAGCGGTTGGTGAAAGGCAAGGACCGCTGTACCCTGATGATCCATCCGAAAGATGCTGCTCGTTGTGGCCTTCAGGCTGGCGATTCCGCCGAGATTGGCTCTACCTCCGGGCAGATTGTATTGCCGGTGGAGATCACCGAGGATGTGATGGCAGGCGTGATTTCAGTACCCCATGGCTGGGGCCACCATCGGGAGGGTACCGGTCAGAGTGTGGCGGTTGCCCACGCTGGCGCCAGCATAAACGACGTGTTGAGTGATCAGGAAATTGATCCGCTTGTTGGCACCTCCGTACTCAATGGGCAGACTGTGTCCGTGAAAGTCTGGCGTGCGGACCGCCAACGCAAACAGGCCTGATATTTTCAAGGGAGACTTCTATGCCGCCATGGCTTCAATGGACACTGATTATTGCCGGCATGCTGGCCATCGCGCTGCTTGTGGCGTTTATCAGCCGCCAGTTCCGCACCCTGCAGGACGACAGGAGGCGACAGGAGAAAGCCGAATCTTTCCGGAGGGAGCGCCGGGACAGTATGATTGAAAGTATCCGGGTATTGGCGATGGCGGTGGAAGAGGACCAAATCGAATACTCAGAAGCTTGCCTGCGAATCAAGGGCTTGCTGGATCACGTGGCGCCGGAGTTGCTGGAACAGTCGCCTTTCCGGGTTTTCCAGGAAGTGCATGATCAGATCCAGCATATGCCGACCCACCGTGCCCGCCAGGAAACAGATACCCGCTTTGTAGACAAGATGGATCGCGAGCGTCTGGCGGTCGAGGAGGAGCATGCCGATGCCATCCGGCGCGCCGCAACCGCCATTCGACACCACCCATTCCAGGCTTGACGCTCACCCCGTACCGACATGATGCTCAGTATTTTGTAACAATTTGTAACTAGTTTTCGTCGCTGAGAATTTGATTAGCTTTACAAATCAATCCCTTCAGCAGTCGCGAAATTATGACGCCCCACTCATTCACCAAACACCAACGTAGCCAGCTTTTATTTCCCTTCGTATTGGCTAAATTTAAAAAAGCGCGTTGCCACTACCGACCCTGCAACGGCGCTCTTTGTTTTCTCCTGAACACGTTGGTTTGATTCTGCAACAAGCGGGTGAGCTTGCCGGCCTTCGGGCCGGCTTTTTTGCGGGCTTTGAGAGGTGGTCGGGCGGTGACGGAGCCCTACTGATTCATCATCCCCGCCATCGCCATGATGCTATCCTTGTTTTCGACCAGTTCATCGAACTGCGCTTCCACCTTATCCCTGTTCAGCCCGAGAGATTCGTAGAATGCGTCCGACACCTCTTCACCCGCACCCAAGGCAACATCGCGCTTGGTCAGCAGTTGCCGGCCCAGCCAGAGCAGTTTGCTGTACACCGAGTGAGGGCCGTCATAACCAGGGTTTTTCTGGTTGCGGATTGCCAGGCAGACCTCGTCGGGCATACCCCAGTTCTGCATCAGTTCCGCCGCAATCTGCTCACGGGTCACGCCCAGCAGAAAATGCTCAATCATTGAGGAATCGAGATGGGGATTAGCTTCAAGCGACCGGCATACCAGCTTGAAATGGGGAGGGAAGACCTGCGCCAGCACCAGATAACCAAAGTTATGCAACAATCCCCCCAGGTACGCAAGACCGAAGATCGGACGTTCGCCACGAGGCATCATGCTGGCCAGGATCCCCGCCGACTGGGCTTGCCATATTGCCTGTTGCCAGTAATCCACATAGCCTTCAGGATGATCCTGGGGCTGTTTCAGGGCACGCCCCAGGGACAGCCCCATGGCGAGGTTCATCACCAGGTCGAACCCCAGAATCCGTGAGACAGCGTCGTGCACAGAACGCACCTGCCCCGCCGCAGCATAAAAGGACGAGGACGCCCAACTGACAACCTGAGCAGCCAGGCTAGGGTCACTTTCCACAACGTCCACCAGATCCCCCATTACAGCGTTGGGATTCACCCGCAGGTGAATAATGCGCTGGGCAGTTTCGGGCAGAGGGGGCAACTCCAGCGTATCTTCCAGGCGCTGCTGAATGCGCAGCGAGGTAAACCGACGAATAGCGGAATGTAGCTGATCTCGGTCCTTCTCCGGACTGTTGAGATTCACGGCAATGGTATCCCGCGCCACCGAAAACGAATGGCGGTCGGCCGCGACGGTGATTCCCCGGAACTCGTCGCCGGGCATGACCATACAAAGATTCTGCTCACCCAGGACCAATGCCACGGACGCCAACTCATCAACTCGAACGTCCACAATCGTGGGCCAGCCGGTTAGAGACGGCAAGGCGGGCAGCTCAGTCAGGCCAGAGCGCTCACGAACCAGGACCTGCTCCCGTCGCTTCATCACCCGCAAATCCCGCCCCAACTGTTTGTTCAGGGCATTGATATCCAGCAGGTCCCCCTCGCGGCATATGGCCTGGAGATTCCCCTCGTCATCCGTAAGCAATACCATTCGTAACAGTTCGCCGCCACGGGCCTGGCTCACATCCCTAAGGGAAACGCCGGCAGCAGACTCACCCAACGCCTGCCTGACTACGACAGGTAGCTCCATAAGTTTCTCCCAAAATGTATACGGTGCCCCGTTGGACACATTGGTTTCACTCAGTATAGGGCACAAACGGCGGCCCAACTTTGACAGCAAGCGGGTTTTCACAAGATTTCATAGACCGACGCAGTGCTTTTATACGTCGCCGTAGCGAATTCGCTCCCCCAACCAACGGCGAATCAAACCGTTCACCAATGCCGGCTGCTTCATCAGCGGCGGCGCCATTTCACGGATTGGCTCTATCCAACCCTTGTCTCGTTCAAAATCTGCCAGCCGGAACTGCATCATACCGGTCTGGCGGGTGCCTAACACTTCTCCCGGCCCGCGTATTTCCAGATCTTTCTCGGCAATCACGAAACCGTCCTGACTGTCGCGCAAGGCCTGCAAACGCGCTTTGCCATTCAGCGATAACGGTGGATGGTACATCAACACACAAAAACTGGCCTCTTCGCCCCGGCCAACCCTGCCACGCAGCTGATGCAACTGCGCCAGGCCCAGGCGCTCCGGATTTTCGATGATGATCAGCGAGGCATTGGGTACGTCCACGCCCACCTCAATCACGGTGGTTGCCACCAGCAGGTCGAGTTCACCGTTCTTGAATTGTTCCATCACCGCCGCTTTTTCAGCCGCCTTGAGGCGACCATGAACAAGCCCCACCTTCAGATCCGGCAGACGTTCCGCCAACTCCTGCGCAGTCACTTCCGCTGCCTGGCACTGCAGCGCTTCGGATTCCTCAATCAGCGTGCACACCCAGTATGCCTGCCGGCCTTCTTTGCAGGCTCTTCGCACCCGATCGGTCACATGGTCACGCCGGCCGTCGGGAATGGCGATGGTTTCGATAGGCTTGCGGCCGGGGGGCAATTCATCGATCACCGAAGTGTCCAGATCCGCATAGGCGCTCATGGCCAGCGTACGCGGAATCGGAGTCGCTGTCATAATCAACTGGTGTGGCGCCATGGTGCCACCGACGCCCTTTTCCCGCAGGGCCAGCCGCTGGTGCACGCCAAAACGATGCTGTTCGTCAACAATCACCAGTGCCAGGCGACTGAACGCGACATCTTCCTGGAACAGGGCATGGGTACCTATCACCACGGTGGCTTCGCCACTGCCAACGGCCTCCAGAGCCTCCTTTCGTGCCTTGCCCTTAATTTTTCCCGACAGCCACGCCAACTGGATCCCAAGCGGCTCCAGCCAGCTGCGAAAATTCTGGTAATGCTGTTCTGCCAGTATTTCAGTGGGCGCCATCAGCGCCACCTGGGCGCCGGCACCAATGGCCTGCAGTGCTGCCAGCGCCGCCACCACGGTTTTACCGGACCCCACGTCCCCCTGCACCAACCGCAACATGGGTACCGGCTGGCTGAGGTCCTGACGGATCTCCGTCATAACCTGTCGCTGCGCTCCGGTGAGGCTGAACGGAAGCAGATCAAGGAAGCGTTCGGGCAGATCACCGGTTGGTAGTAGCGGCAGCGCTTCCCGGGCCTGAACTTGCTGCCGCACCTGCAAGAGGCTCAGTTGGTGGGCCAGCAGCTCTTCCATGACCAGCCTCTGTTGAGCCGGGTGTCGCCCTTCCATCAACAGATGAACTGGCGCATTGGCCGGCGGCGAATGCACCAGTTCCACCGCCTCAGTGATGCCGGGCAACTGGTAGCTTGCCAACAAATCAGCGGGCAGCCAATCGCGGATCGGGTAGCGCTTTAGGTAGCCCAGGGCCTGTTGGCACAGGCTACGAACCCGCGGCTGCTGAATGCCCTCTGTCAGGGGGTAAACGGGCGTTAGCGTGGCCTCACCCTGCGCAGGCATCGGCGGCGGGTTTACCTGATATTCGGGGTGGTAGAATTCGTAACCGGCCCGCCCCGGCCGAACCTCGCCAAAACAACGCACCCGCGCGCCTTCCGTAAGCTGGTTCTTCTGGGCGGCGTTAAAATGGAAAAAACGCATGACCAGAAAGCCACTGCGATCCTTCAGAGTCACCTGCAGGCTGCGGCGCCGGCCCATCACGAGGTCAGTTTTCATTACCTCGCCTTCCACCACGCCGACGTCGCCGATACGGAGGTTACCCATGGGAATAATGCGGGTGCGGTCCTCATACCGGTGGGGAAGATGGAACAGCAGGTCCTGCAGCGAACGGATGCCCAGTTTCGACAACCTGTCGGCCAGGGCATTACCAACGCCCTTCAGGGTGGTGACGGCAATGTCGTCCAGTGACATCATAGCCTGGCTCAGGCGGTTGCAGCCGCGGCCGGCGTTTCAATCTTCGCTTTCTCGATCACCCGGCACTGGCTGGCCGCCAGTGACAGCACATCAATCGCCTTTGGTCGTGGGAAAGTGACCCGCCAGGCCAACGCCACCGTGCGATAGGGCACCGGTGCCGCGAAAGGCCTGACAGCAAGTATGTTCTCGTCATACTGCATCGCTGTAGCGGCGGACAGCGGTAACACCGTAATACCGAGGCCGGAGGCTACCATGTGGCGAATAGTTTCCAGTGAACTGCCTTCGGTCACCAGAGAAGGCGCCGCAGCACTGGGATTACGGGTGACCGCATCCACCAGCGGCGGGCAGGACTCCAGCACCTGGTCACGGAAACAGTGGCCGGGACCGAGCAGCAGCAACTGCTCCTGCGCCAGTTCTTCCGCTGTCAGGCTCTCGCGTTTGGTCAGCGGGTGACCTCCCGGCAGCAGCACCACAAAAGGCTCGTCGTAGAGCGGCAGAGTGACGACCTCTGGCTCTTCAAACGGCAGTGCAATGATGATGGCGTCGAGTTCTGACTGGCGCAGTTTCTGGCGCAGTGTGGCCGTGTAGTTTTCTTCGATGTAGAGCGGCATCTCAGACGCGGCGCGGCGAAGCTCCGGTAGCAGGTGCGGGAACAGATAGGGGCCGATGGTGTAGATGGCGCCTACCTTAAGGGGTGCATTGAGCTGGTTCTTGCCGTCCTGTGCCATGTCACGGATAACACCCACCTGGTCCAGAACCCGCTGGGCCTGGTCGATGATACGCTTGCCCGTTTCGGTGACGCGGATACTGTTCTTGCTGCGCTCGAACAGGGGTATGCCGAGCTCGTCTTCCAATTTCTTGACGGCCACACTCAAGGTCGGCTGACTGACATGACAGCGCTCGGCGGCGCGGCCAAAATGCCTTTCCCGGGCAAGGGTAACAACGTATCTTAACTCGGTCAGAGTCATGGCGGGCTCCGGTCAGAATTCGTCCAGGTCAAGGATCGTGCAAACGTTTCGTTAATTTATTAGCCAAAGCATAAGGATTGATATTGTCTATGGCAATCACTGAGCACCAACAAACGCCAACAATACTGGTCGCCGGCTGTGGCAAGCTCGGCGGCGCCATTGCCTCACAGCTTACCAGAACGGCGAAGGTATACGGCCTGCGGCGCAATCCGGACAGAGTTCCGGAGGGTGTCCATGCGCTGGGGGCGGACCTGATGGTGCCGGAACAGCTGCGCCCGGTACTGCCGGATAATCTCGACGTTGTGGTTTATTGCCTGACGCCAGCGAGCTACGATAACGAGGGCTATCACAATGCCTATGTAAAGGGTCTGCAGAACCTGATCGACGCCCTGGACGGGCACCGACTCACGCGGCTGGTGTTTATCGGTAGTAGCAGTGTCTATGCCCAGGACGATGATTCCTGGGTGGATGAGGCCAGCCCAACCGAACCCGCCCGATACAGTGGCCAGGCAATACTCGAGGGCGAAAGGATCGCCCTGGAGAGCGGCAGTCCGGCAACCGTAATCCGTTTCAGTGGCATTTATGGCCCATCGCGGGCACGCTTCCTCGACGCGGTGATGAATGGCGGCATGGCCCCGACCTCTCCCGGCCCCTACAGCAACCGTATCCACGAAGCGGATGCGGCCGCGGCCACCTGCCATATCGTGGAGCGGGCACTCGCAAGCCAGCCACTTGAGGACCGCTACCTGGCCAGCGATTGCGAGCCCGTGCGGCTGGATGAAGTGGTGGCATGGGTACGGGAACAACTGCCCTGCGACAAGCCTGGCCCCGACGCCCGTAAAGGTGGCCGGGCAGGCAGTAAGCGCTGTAACAACCGGCGGCTGCTGGACTCCGGATTCCATTTCCGTTATCCGGACTTCCGGGTGGGCTACCGGGAGATGATTGCCGAAAAAAAACGGTAGGCCTGGCAACCACCCTACATCGAGTAGGAGGGGGAGTTACCTCCCCCGTCCTCTCACACCACCGGGCATACGGTTCCGTACCACGGCGGTTCATGATTGGCTCTGAAGCCGAACCATCGTATCCAGCAAGCTTACCAGAGACAGACGGTCAAACACCC
>NZ_JBSXOB010000024.1:0-18363 GCF_056857915.1 Marinobacter sp. B-12
GCCTTCGAGCTCCAGTTGATCGTGTACCGTCAGGTTAAAGGGCGCTGCAGGTTTGGGCACAGTGGAAACCTATTCTTGTTGATCGATAGGCTTACATTGTAACCGATATCAGTCAGCGAATTAACCGCACGGAACACTAGGCAGCGCGCTAGCACCCGGTCCGGTTTTCGATTCGTGATTAGGCGTGCTTCGCCGAGTTTTTCAGAGGGAATCAGGTCAATTGCGTCCGCCCATTTCTGGATAAATGAACGTGCCGCTTGTTTTTTATTTGTTAGCCAATCCCAATCCAAATAATAAGGCTTTGAGGATTTTGGCGGCGTGTATTTGATTTGCCAGTAGTTGAGCTTTCCATCAGGTCTCTCAGCTACGATATCATCCAACCCTTGCGGTCCCATGGCACGATCATCACACTCGAATTTCACTCGGGTGAAAATCGTAGGGGAATCCAGCCAGTCGACTAATACTTTTACCCCGTGGAGTGTTTGGTAGCGGTATCCAGCATATGGTATTGCGGAACCCTTTACGTGTTCGTCAGGCATGATGTCCTATCAGCTAATTCGTGAATTTGATTGGAAACTGGTCTCACTCGATTCAGTGCATTTCTAGCATATGCCCTCAACCTCAATCCCGTTCTTAGCCAACCATCCCTTCCTACGCTCATAATCAGGCAGAACCCGCTCAACTCGCTTCCAAAACTGCGGCGTGTGATGTGGCTCATGCAAGTGCGTCAGCTCATGGACTACCACATACTCTACAATCTCGCGCGGTAACAGGATCGTCTTCCAGTTGAAGTAAAGACGGTTACCCCTGCCGCAAGAACCCCAACGATAGCCCAGGTCCTGAATTTTGACTCCAGCTGGCTCAACGCTCATGCGTGCAGCCAGCGCTTGAACTTTCTCGTTCAGGTAAATCTCTGCCTTGGTGCTATACCAGTGAATGAAGTGGAGTCTCGCTTCTGTCTGCAGATCTCTTCTCAAGCAGAATCGGCCTGCTATTAATTTGAGAGGCGTTTGCTGATCGTCGACCAGTTTGAGTCGATAGCTTCGGCCCAGGTACAAGAACCCTTCGCCATTTACATATTCCTTTCGGGGTTGGGGCTTCAAAAATTCTGCCTTTTCGGCCAGTTTCTGGTAAATCCAGAATTTTTTTTCCTGAACAAAGTCTTTCAGCAGATGCTCTTCGGTGCCCTTGGGTGCAGCAAGTACTAGGTCACCTTCGCGATCAACGATGATCTCCAGTGTTTTGCGCCGGCTGCTATGGCGCACCTCAAAGGTCAAATCATCGACCTGCAGTTCCATCACGCATTCACCAATTTGCTGTGATTGGCTTTGGCCAGATCAATCAGTTTGTCCAGCAAACTGTCTAGTTGATCGATGGGGAACAGGTCGAGCTCAAATAGCTCTTCAAACAGTCGGCCTCTCAGGCGTTCTTGGTCTGGCAAGTGGGACGGTTTCCAGAAGTCCGGAATGCGCAGCTCCTCCACGATGATTTGAACCGTAGAGACCGTCGCTTGTTCGAGGCTTTCCTGCTCATCGGACTTAAGCGTCGCGTTCGCACCGTGTTTTGCCTCTGCCATCAGCCTCAAGAAGGGTAGGTGATTGGGGGGGAGGGATGACCGCGCTTCGCCTTCGGTTGCCTCATCTTCCTTCAGCTCCTTTATCAAGGCTGAAAGCGCATCTACCTGTTCTTGCCAGAGCCCGTCCAATTGGTCCAGGATTTCCTTCAAGCGCTCGCTGAGCTTGGAGTATTTAACCGGGTCTTCGTCCAAATGTTTGCGAACGTGAGAGCGAACGGCATGCTCCATTTCCGATGCCTTGGCCCGGTCACTCACCTGCCGGCTAACATGCTGCTCAAAGTCGGTGTCTGTTAGCTGTACCGGCGGAATCTTTGGGTTGATGCCCAGTGAGATCATGTAGTCGTCGATGAGCTTGCGGACTTTGTTGCCAATGTCTTTGCCCAGTTCCGGGCTGTCTTTGTAGCGATTCCGAGCCAGGGCGTGAATGTAAGCCAGTTGTTTGGCGTCGTTTACGAACTCTAATGCTTCGGGGCGGGGTAGGACATCGTCCAGCGTTCGGCTAAATTCCTTTAGCTTAACGATGAACTCGGCTCGCAACCGCTCGTCGCCCAATGCCGTGACGGCCTCTTCAGCATCCGCCAGGCTATCGACGCCCTGTTTTCGCAGCACATCGACGACTCGCAGGTGGCGATCTCGCAGCAGTGGGATCTCATCTTTAAGGCTTTGGAGCGCACCTTCGATATCCTCATCGCTGTAGGCTGCAAGCGCCTCTTTCAGGTGGTTTGCGACACCATAGTAGTCCACCACGATACCGCAGCGCTTACCAAAGCCTGTGCGGTTTACACGAGCCACAGCTTGCAGCAGTTCGGCTTCACGAATAGGGCGATCAAGATACATGACCCCAGCGATGGGAGCGTCGAAGCCGGTGAGCAGCATCGACTTTACGATCAAGAAGCTGAGCGGATCCGACTTCTCTGGATCTTTGTGAAACAGCGGTTTCTTGAACCGCTTAATATTCTGCTCGATCTCCGCCCGGTCACTCCACTGCGCCCAACCGCTGTCGTCGTTGTTGCTGCTACTGAACACCACAGCAAAATCCAGTTGCTGCAGCAGATCACGGTATTGCCAGGCTTTGATCGCCGCCTTGATTCGCGGTGGTCGATGAATTAAGTCGGTCTCAGTGATGTGTTTATCTTCAGGCGGCAGTGCGATCGCTTCTTCAAGCAGTTTCGACCTAGCTTGTTTCAGTGCTTCTAGATACCGGATTGCAGCTCGACGGCTGTAGGCGACCAGTTGGGCTTTAAAACCATTGGGAAGAATGTTGGTGACATAGTGGCGCAGGATATCGGCCGCCTTCTCCTCAATCAGGCGCGGCGCCTCGAAGATCTGGCCTTTGGTCGCGTATTTTTTCTTGATCAGCTCCAGCTCATCCTTGGTGCGCTCTTTAAATAGATCCTCAAACAGATCATCGAGGTTGGCACCTTCCTTTACGGCACCCTCTGCTGTTCTGCCCTCGTAGAGGATCGGTACTGTAGCGCCATCCTGTTCCGCCTCCTTGATGGTGTAACGGTCAATGTACTCACCGAAAATCTCACTGGTCTGCTTTTTCTTGCCCATGATGATAGGCGTGCCGGTGAAACCAATTCGGGCGGCATTGGGCACCGCCTGTAGCAAATTGGCGTGCAGATCGCCGGCTTGGGTGCGGTGGGCTTCGTCTATCATCACAAGGATGTCTGGGCTGTCGTTGATCAAACCCAGTGGGCGTGCTGGGATAGGTTTCCTCGGCTCATCGTCGGGTTCTTCTGCCGCATCTCGACGATTCAGCTCAAGCCCTCGTTCTTTTTTCGGGGAAGGATAGGAGGGGGAAAAGCTTTCATGCTCGCGGTATTTCTGAATTGTCGCAAAAATGAGCCCTGGCCCGGATTGCCCCAGCAACGATTTCAGTTTGCCGGTGTTGCTGGCCACTTTGACGGTTTCGCCAGTAAGGGTGGCCGTCTCTGATAACTGATCCTGTAAGTCCTTTCGGTCGGTGATGACGACGACTTTGAAGCGGCGGAGTTCAGGGTCAGTTCTGAATTTGAGAATCAGAAACACCATCGTCAGGCTTTTGCCACTGCCCTGAGTGTGCCAGATGATCCCGCCACGTCGGTCGTGCTCACCATCCTCAATTCGGGTTTTGCCGGTCTTTAGGCGTTGAATGGCCAGGGTAACGGCCCGGAATTGCTGGTACCGGCAGACTAGTTTGATAGTTTGCCCGCCCATGGTCATAAACAGCGTGAAATGGCGAACAATGTCCAGCAGGTTGGCAGGGGACAGCATACCGGCGATCAACCGTTGCTGGGAGGAAAGCGATTCGACGCCGAGTTTTGACGCAACCTCCGCCTCTGACCGTGGTGCCACAGTTTTCCAATTCAGGTAATGGCCGAACCCAGCGCCAATGGTTCCAACACGGGCATCATCAAAGTTGGAAGCTACCATGAATTGGTTGGTTGAGAACAGTGCGGGGGCACCTTCATGCTCTTCAACCTCGAGATCCTGATGACGCTGATCATGGTATCTACGCAGCTGGTCTACAGAGTCCGGGATTCCTTCCGGGACTGTGCGGCTTTTGCACTCGATCACCACCAGAGGAATGCCATTCACGAAAAGCACGAGATCCGGAATGACATGCCCCTTCCAGCCGTCATGCCCTGGAGGGCACTTCACTTTGAATTGATTCACCACGGTGAAGGTATTGTTGGCTGGTGTGGCCCAATCGATGAAATGAATGGTTTGCCCTCTGCCGCCATCCCAATCCAGCAGGCCCTCCACGGTTATGCCGCCATGGAGAATTTCAGTGGCCAGCTGGTTAGCTTCCATGACTTTGTTGGCGGGGAGGCGGGTGATGGCGGAAACGGCCTGGTCCAGCCGTCTCTCGTCCAACCAGGGTTGGCCATCGCGGGTGTTGATTGCTAGGAGACGCTCACGCAGCAGGGGCTCCATAATGACCTGAGCAAAGGTCTCCCGATGTGTGATAGATGGAGAATCTAAGGAGCCCTCAAGGTAATCCCAGCCCTCATGCTTCAGTTGCTGAATAAAGGGGAGCTCAACTTCGTTAAATTCCGGGCCCGGCATTACTGCTCCTAAAAGTTATTCCATTAACTATGAATCAATCGCTACTCGACCAGCGGACAACTAAGGTTGCGCATGATCCGCTGGATTATAGCTTCCCATCACTGCAGGGACTTCTTACCCATAGCCTTTTCAATCAATCCCATTAACAGTTGCTTCCGTTCTTCAAAAAAACCATGAAAATCGTCCGCCCGTAGTTTTTCGGTGGGAATGAAGTGTCCAGCCAGTATGGCATCCATTTCATGGTTTTCGAGTTGCACTTGGTCATGGCTCTGAAGCTTAGCCAAATATGTCGAAGGAGCATCGCCACCAATCATTCGATTGGCTTTATAGGAAATCGGCGTCTTGTTGATTATGGAGTCATAAACCTTGGGCAGGATGTCGTTGGCCTCACACCATGCCCGGGGGAAGATGTGGTGAATATCCAGCGCCACTTCCTGAGTGTCCAGCTGTTGGATACGGCCTTTCCAGAAGAAGTCGGAGGCACCTTCGCGCAGAATCAACACGTTTATGCCTTTGTAGGCCGCACTGAGGCGACTACGGAGGGATTCAAGACGCTCTGGATCGAAGGACGCATCAGTAACTGTACGGGGCGTGGCGGCGTCGTCCTTAAACCAATTCATAAGCTCTTCAAGATCTACCGCAACGCGAGTTTCAACGGCTCCACCATAGAGTTCGCCCAACACTCCAGACCAAAACCACCGGGCCAGTTTCTGGTGAACTTTCGGCTCCCGCCAACGCTCACCAAGCAGGGTCAGGGTGGCAGCCAGAGGCACCAGCTGAGTGCCATAGGGCAACTCTCTGCGGCTGAAGAAGCATTCGCCAGCCAGGAACTTGGATGCTTCAATAAAACCTGCCTCTACCTCATCAGCCCATCTCTGGTAGGCAGTTAGGGGTAGCTCAAGCACAGAGGCCCGCTTGGCGCTGACTGGTCGCACCTGCTTACCCTGTTTGCCATCCTCTATGTCCTGGTATTTGCGTTCTCTTGTATGGAGAAGGGTAATAGCCTGCAGGAAGTCGGTGCTTTCGACACCTTTGAGCAACTCATGCCCGGCGAGCCGTTCCCGGCGTGATGCAACGTTGCGAATTTCTGAACCAAACCAGTCATCGCGGAGGTTGTAGCCTTCAGCCGCATAGCTGGCCGTGATCAGCTCGAATACCGAAAGTTGCACGCCGCCAGTATTGACCTTCTCGAACACGAGACAGACTGCTTCCTTCGTGGTTTCCTTCGTCAATTCGATGATAGGAAGCTGATAGGATCGAAAAGCATTGATAACCGCTTTGCGGAATTGCATGTAGATACCGAACGATTCTGGTGAGTATTCTTGGAGTGCCTCTTCGTAATCATCGGAATTGATGATCTGGTCGCAAGGGAAATACAGCTGCTTGCATTCAAGCTCCCTGCTAGAAAGATCCAGCTCAATATCACGGCCAAAATTTGAGCGATTCTGGCGATTTTCGTCCACGCTGATAATGGCATCCTCGAGCCGGTCCTCGCCTTCAAGTGCCAGTTGAATGTCAAAATAATAATGCCGCTTGATTTCCTTGCCTTTAACAGTTCGGGTATCCACAGGGCTGCTAAGAGCGATGGCCTGAGCGAGGCTGGTCAGGCGCTGCTGGCCATCCAGTATCAGGCGTTCAGGTTTGTCAGTCACATCCTTGGCAGCGATGCCTTCAACCGGACGCACTTGGAAACGGACTTCACCTCCTGTCTCCATCAGCATGACGGCGCCTACTGGAAAAGACCGGGCGATACTGACCAGCAGGCTTTTCACATGCTCATCGTCCCAGACCCAGCCGCGCTGGAAATCTGGTAACTGGATCTTGCCGTTGGTGATGTCTTTGAGCAACTCGGGGAGTGAGCGTTTGGTGCTGTCGAAGGTGGTCATACTGCATCCTTGAGCATTGAGAGAGTGCGGACCTTTCCAGAGAGTAAGTCTTCTGAAAGACCTTGTTTCAGTGATAAAAGTTTTTCACGTTCATCAGTCTCTTTATCTATCAGCGTGGATATTGTGTTCACTTCACGAACAATGTTCTGTTGCTCTCTGAGGTCCGGTATCGGGATGATAAATTTCCGGATTTCCTCCAGGTGGAGGTTGGTGACGGTGCCCTGTTTAGATTGAATCGCAATTTGTCGTGCCACAATAGGAGAGTTAATGAGTAATTCGGCGAATTGGGGAGTAACTCCGGAATCGTCTTTAAGCCGGATTAAGGCGAGACTAACGAATATTGAAAAGTCCCAATCCCAAGACACTATCTTTGCTATGCCAACCGTTCCGTTTTTTGACAGCAAGATATCGCCTTGTCGTGGATTACATCTTGCTGAGAGTATTTTGTGTTCGCGATCTGATATATACCTGAATTTAGAGAGGTTTATATCCCTATTGTGTAGATTGGTTACGCGCAGGAACGGTACTCCACTTTCCATATAGGTTGGGGTGTAGTGAGTTCCGTCGATGATAATTGACGAGATTTCCTGGAAAGTGGCAGCTGCCCAGTTTTTGGGAATGATTCCCCGTGACCACTCCTTGTATAACTCCGGCGCCTTTTTCGGCGAGGGGCGAAGCTGGCCGTTTTTGTCAATGCCTCGGGTGAGTAGATCGTGGAGCAGGCCTTCTTTAATTTTTTCCAGCTTGGCGATCAGAGCCTCAGTTTTCTGGATTTGGGTGTCCAGGTTGTCGAGGATGCTTTCGATGAATTCAGCCTCTTTCGGAGGTATCTGTGGAATCAACAAAGAGAACAAATCATCGCGCCCAATGGCCTCGAAAGTTGTTCCCTGCGATACCTTTTTCAATGCTCCAGCTTGTTGGGCCATAATTGATCGACATAGAACCGGGCCATACTGGCTGCTTTTTACTGCAGCCAGTCCTCTTCCGATGCAGTAATCTCGGTCAGCAATATTTGTTTGGCCAACTGGAGCGCGCACGGAGATGAGAGTCGCCCCCATTTCGCCTATACGAGGGGGCCTGATACAGGAATACTTCGGGGATGGATGTTTTTCGCCGAACTCCGCATTTCCTTGTAGAAACGGCAGTCCGGCGGCACCGAGCTCGTTAACAGTTGATGAATCTGGTGATTGCCCCATACTGATTGCTGCAATCTGACTAAGCGGGACAGTGGGGAAAAGTTTAGACATATCCCAGCCCCTTCAAAAACCCCTTCAGTTCGGCTGCAGCCTCATCCCGCTCTGTTTCTATGGCAGCCAACGTCACCCAGTATTTATCCCACCAGGTCTCAAACGCCGAAATCACTTCCTGCCGCTGCTGCCGAATGTACGAGTCCAGTATCCCCAGCATGTCGTTATGCAGAATCGCCAGCATCAACTCAGCGGCCCCTGCTGCGTCCAGGGCATCCACTGCTTCCTTCAGCCGTGCCCCAAAGCTGGCCTGCTTGGCTTTCAGGGTCTTTGTGGCTTTGGTGCGGTCAGCCTTCCAGGCTTTGATATCCGCCTCGGTGGGCGAATCTTCATCCGGCTCGGCATCGTCGTCTTCCTCCGGCTGGGCCGTGCCTGCTTTGATGCGGGCGTCCAATTCGGCCTTGCGGGCCTGCAGGTCTTCCAGCTCGGCCACATAATCTGCCAGCAGGAAGGTCACCAGTTTGTGATCCAGAGGGTTGGATTTATTCTGGTCGTCTTCCAGCAAGGTAATTATGCTGGTGCGCCAAGCGTCCACCACACCTAGCACCCCACGGGCCTGCAGGGTGCGGAATTCGTTTTTGTTCTGGTCCCAGAAACCGGCGATGATGCCGCGCACAGCGAATCTGTCCAGCATGCCAATGGGATCCAGGGCGTCAGTGAAGGTGCCAATCAGTTCTTCCCGCAAGGCACTCAGTTGCTGGCCATTGCCGGAGAGCTGGGCAATGTGGGTACCCCGCTGCTGCCACCAGCTTTCAAAGGTGTCCTTGAGTTTGGCCTCTTTGTGCCGGACGCCTTCGTTCTGTTCGATAGCCGGTTTGATGCTGCCCTTGTCGGTGAGGTTTTCCCGGAAATCCACGTAATCATCTTCGCCCGCCTTAGGTTCGAGCAGATCCATGGGGTCCAGGCCCTGGGCATCGAACAGGGGCTGTTTGGCCTGAACCTCTTTCAGAGGAATTCCGCCCACCAGGTGCGCCCGCACATCCTGCGGTTCCGGTAGTGGAGCATTGTCCGCATAGCGTCGGATGTTCAGGTTGTAGTCGTTTTCCCGCAACTCCTCCAGGCTGACAATCCGCGAGAAGCTGTCGGCTTCAGCAAAGGCTTCGTAAGTGCTGACGATCTTTTCGATGTGCTCTGGAAGCAGGTGGTTCTGGGCGCGACCTTCGTAGTATTCCCGGTCGGCGTTGATGAACAGGATCTTGCCTTTACGGTCCGGCGCTTTGGCACCCTTGTTGCGCAGTACCAGAATGCAGGCGGGAATGCCGGTGCCGTAGAACAGGTTGGGTGCTAGGCCGATCACCGCTTCCAACAGATCGTTCTCCAGCAGGCCAGCGCGAATGCGTTTTTCGTCACCACCCCGGAACAACACACCGTGGGGCATGACGGTGGCCAGCATGCCGTCGGATTTAAGGCTGGCGACCATGTGCTGCAGGAACATCAGGTCGGCTTTTTTGGCGCCTTCCGGCACCTGGCCATACTGGAACCGTTCCGGGAACTGGTTGCTTGGTGAGAAGCCGATGGAGAAGGGTGGATTAGTGAGAATACGGTCAAAACGCATCAGCTCACCGCCATCCACATGTTGGGGGTCTGTTAGGGTGTCTTCATTACGCAGATCGGCGCTGGTGATGCCGTGCAGCAGCATGTTCATCTTGGCAATGGCCCAAACCGATCCAGAGGCCTCCTGCCCGAACAGTGACAGGTGTTTTGGATCACCGCCCTGTTCCTCCAGGTATTCTTTCGACAGAATCAGCATACCGCCGGACCCACAGCAGGGGTCGTAAACACTCTGGCCTTCCTGGGGGTTCGCAAGCCGCACCATCATGCGAACTACCGAGCGGGGCGTGTAAAACTCGCCGCCTTTTTTGCCAGCGGAATCGGCGAAATCGCCAATCAGGTATTCGTAGGCCGCGCCCAGCAGGTCCGGGAATTCGAAGTCCTCGTTGCGCAGGCGGTACTGGCTGAAGTGGACGATCAGATCCCGCAGCTTCTTGTCCGGCAGAGTGGTGGAGCCCACTTTGCGGGTAAAGTCGATATGCTCCAGCACGCCCGCCAGGCTGACGTTGTGTTCCTCCAGCCCCGCCAGGGCTTTGTTCAGGTAGTTGCCTACGCCGTGGTGAGCGTCGTTCATCAGAAAGTCCCAGCGCGACTGCTTGGGGACGTAGAAAGTGGACTTGTACCAGTTCTCCATGTCCGCAATTGCTTCCGCTTCAACCTGGCCCTTGCCTTTGGCCAGCTGATTCGCGACCACCTCCTGGTAGCGCTGCTCAAACACGTCGGAGCAACGTTTGAGGAACAGCATGCCGAAGATGTATTCCTTGAATTCCGAGGCGTCCATTTTGCCCCGCAGAATGTCAGCGGCTTTGAATAGGTGTCGTTCGAGTTGTTCGAGCGTTAATGCCATGGATACTTCCGTTTGGTGTTGCTGGGAACGCAATTCGACAGGTGCGACGACCGCAGCCGGATGGAGTCGCGAATGCTGCGTCTGGTTGTGGTGATATTGCCCGCTCAGAGAGTGATGATCAACTTCCAAAGTCTCCAGTTGATTACTGTAACCGTCCGAAATGGCGCGGCTTTCGGTAATACTTTGAGGAATAGGTTGAACCGGAACATTTGTCTAAACGCTTTGCTCATCATCCCTGCCACTTTTTAACCTGCACCTTTTGGCTTGGCCAGCGTTGTTGAGCACTTTGTTGGGCATCCTCTGATGTCTTACAACGGGTCAGAAAAATGGCAATGAACCTCCCATCAATAAATAGGCGCCACGGCACGAGGCTCCCATCATTAGCTCTTCGAAGTTCGGCGATTAATTCTGATTTGTGCTGAATTATCCAAGTTTCGAGGGCTGGTGTTATGGACTCCTCTGGCCAGACGGCAATCCGATTACCCATCAGGTTTTCAGCGTCCAACCCATGCTCGTGCAAATATGCGAGTACGTTCATCAGAACACCCTCCTGTTCCCAGCTGAAATCCCGGTTTTTGGAGGGGGGTCTATGGATCCTCTCGGATCTGAAGTCAGAGAAGTCGCAACCTCGTCCTGCTTTGCATTGTTCTGAACGACTTCAAGACATTGATGACTTTGAACCAGAGACTTTCTCTGACCAATTCGCCATTTGACGGTAGACCCGATTTTGCCAAGGTATTTGCACTCGATACCGAGCTGACGCAGGGCAGGGGCAGCTCGGCGCATTGCATCACCGAGGCCTTTGGGTGTATTGGGCCATGAACCAGAATTTGTCGGCTTGAAACCTTGCAAAATGTTCAGCCAGTCCTTTACTGAGTGTTCCTCGATCAAGTCACGTTTTGTTTCTGCCCAGTCCCGAATTGCGGAGGCAACAGGGCTGGCGTCCAGCGTCCGCTCAAGTCCGTCCTGGCGGGCGGCGTTAAATTGCTCCACGAAGCTCTCTGGTGGCTGATTCATAGCCTTAGCTACTGCCATGCCAAGATAGGCGAATTCGACCAAACGTGGACGTTGTTCTGCCGGCAAGGACATGTCTGGAAGATATTCGAAAGCCTTTGCTGCAATATCCAGCAGCCCTCCGAGAATGCCGGGTTGGTGCCGTTCGTAGTCAGCCTCCAACTTATCCTTGGGGCTCGCATCAGTTATCACTGGCAGTTCAATACTGATTGCACGAGATACCGCGTCTTGCTGAGTTATAGCGGGCACAATGCCGTTGAGGATTGCCGGGCGTTTGAGCGTGATAACGATCTCCTCACTGTCGCTATACAGCTTGCGCTTCGCGAATCCCCCGCCGGTTGCAATCACGCACAGTGCATCCTGAATTGGCGCGGGCAAGTGGCTCACGTTTTCGATACTGAGGATGTGATTTGTTCCGCCAGTTACATACAGATCTTCAGCAGACTTTGGTGCGGCTCTGAGGTCAGCAGCGTTGGGATCGATGAGGCGCCGGAGAGCAGACTGAGTGGTACTTTTCGCGCATCCCTGTTCACCGAACATTTCCAGAATCGGGAATGGGGTATCCGCTCGTAGGCATTCCACTAGCCATGCAGCCACTAAGATTTGCTGGTGTTTTGGTATGTTTGCGATTCGCCATAGTGGTTCGATACTTCCGCCTAAAATAGGGCGGGGCAGTGACTGTGCACTTTCGGACCGTGAAAACATAACTGGGCTGTCGAAAATGGCCCACTTTCCCGGCATTATGCAGATGGCGGCACTCTGGCCAGGTTCTGCAAGATCGATCCAGTGTTGACCGTTCACGCTTGCCACTCGCACGTGCACCGATCGCTGCTCCTGCATTGCAATGCCCTCAAGTGTCATTCTTGCTTCGCGCAGCGATTGATCCCTGATTGCTCTTTCGTGTTGCTGGTAAAAAGCTGAAGTTAGCCAATGCCTAAAGGCCTTGCTGGCAAGGGAGCGCACTTCACCTGTTTCAGCATTCCGCGCGTACGCGATATCGTTTTTGTCGTGGAACAGTTCATTGAACGTTTGAACAAAAGCGACAATCTGGTCCGATTGCGCCTGGCGCTCGCGGTCAGTGTTTTCGGCTGTCTCGGAATCAGGCTTTATCGGTGGGGTGATCCCATCTTCAAATTCCGCTAGAACTGCATCGGACCCTGACTCCTGATAAACATCGCTCCAATCTTTTGCCGTTTGTGGACATGTCCAGGAACAACTGGACTTCTGGCATGCACTCTTGCCGGCGTTGTCGTTATCTGCGGCGGCAATCAGATTTAAAGTAGGGTTCAGCTTTCTTATCGCTTTTATGTTGCCGGGTATGTTCAATTCACCAACGCCGCAAGCCACTGGAAGTCCCGTTGCCTGGTGCAGTCGATATCCATCAGCTAGCCCGGCACAAACAATCAGTTTCCCGGTTAGGATGGCTAGGTCTGCAAGGTCGAATCCGATAGGTGTGCAGGATCCAGCTGTTTTAGCGCCTTTAGTAACTAACTTGTTCTTTGGTTTCTCATCTGGATTGCGCTGAACAAGCTCCGAAAGGATTCGTTCATACCCGCAGTGTTCTTTGGTAGCAATCAGAAAAAGCGGCCGGAATATAGCGTCGCCTTTCCACGGTACAATCGGATTTCCTTCGCTGTTGAAACGAGCGAGCGTGATCCGTTTTATGGAGCAGCCGAGAGGTTCAATAGCCTGCCATTGGATCGCTTTCTGGGTGAGGTAGGGATGGGCTTTCATGCTGCAGCCTCTTTACTAGCTTCCCAGGCTTTAACGTCTGATAGCTTCCAGCGGGTGCAATTGGGGCCGAGTCTTATTGGGGTGGGGAATTTGCCTTCTCGAACCCAGCGCCAGATTGTCTGTCGACTGACTTCAAGAAATTCGGATAGTTGTTTATCCGATGCATAGTGAAGGGACTGCTTGCTCATGGTTGCGCCTTCCTGTTACAGGGCTGGTTGAACACATGAGCAGTTAATCAGGTGAAATAAGTATTAGAGACAAGCGTCCCAGGGACGAGGTGCGCTTACCTTGGGACAATGAACAGTCTCCCAGGGAGGAGGTTATTAAAGCCTAATCCCGTTATCCTTGGCGAATTGACGAATCCAATTCGTAACGGTGCGGGGCTCGTAATCGAAACCCTTTTCTCTGAGCCAGTCGGCATAATGAATCCCGGCCTTTTCAGTGCTTGGAAAAGTCGTCTTTTTCTGGTCCCAGTCTTCGGTGACGAGGCTGCGAGCTTGATTTCGCCTTGCATGTCGTACTTTGTTCCCTGCCTCGGATTTTTCCCATTTCGCAAAACGCTCGCGTCGATTAATGGCGTCTCTTGTCCTCTTATAATTGTCGATCTTGTCGAACCAGTAACGTGCCAACTCATGATCATCTGCGTAGGCATCATCAAGGGCGTAACGCACTGCGATATTATCGATGTGGCAAAGGGTAAAATAGGCGGCCAGTAATTCGCGATCGTAAGGCCAATCGTCAAAACCCTGTTCTAAATTAACGGTTTCAATGGTGTTATCGAGTTCTCGGATGAATGGTTCGATTCGGTGACCGTAGGCGGTCCAAGGATCGGTCTGGTCGACCCAGATAGACTCTTGCTCTGAAATAGATTCTTCTGAATCTGAATTAATCATGGGGATATGGCCGTCCTCAAACCTTTGCCCCATAACGTCTGAGTGCTCGTTCCACAAGTTCACCAAGTCACCGAGGCTATCGTAGAAAAAAACGTCAATATCTATTCTCGTGATTCTTCGAGCCAAGCGTGCCTCTAAAATGTCGAAAGCTCGTTTTCCAAATTTCCATACAACTGGTTCATTAAGGTTACGTGGATCTCGCCTTGGAATGATTAGGGCCTGATTCTTGTCGCCTTCCGCACCATCGGCAAAGGACTGGATTGGATCGATTACCCAATATCGCCATTTTTCGTCGGTAGCCTTTGCTTCAAGATCACTCACTAGCCACCTCCGGAAATCGAAATTACTTCTGCGTTTTCTTGTTTTTTAGCTCCATTGGTACAGAACTTTTCCCAGTCCGCCATGATCAAGCGACGCTTTTCTATCAGCTCTGAGCGCGCGTAAGCGGCTCGGGTGGCGTCACTGTTCACATGGGCCAGGGCAAGCTCTGAAACTTCGTCCGCGTAGGCTGTGCGTTCTCTGGCCCAATCTTTGAAGGTTGAGCGAAAACCGTGAATAGTGCTCTCAACTTCCATTCGCTTGAGCAGGGCTGTCAGGAAGTTGTTAGAGGGTATATCGCCTTTCGGGCCGGGGAATATCAATTGATCCGGTTCGCCTGGCAGCATGGCTTCCAATAGATTCACGGCAGTGTCAGAGAGCGGAACGCGGTGTTCCTTACCAGACTTCATGCGGTGGGCGGGCACCGTCCAAACCCTACGTTTGAGATCTATCTCTTGCCACGTTACGCCGGCTTTATGAATTCGCTTATCGCCTATTACTTCATTGGTGCGAGCTGCGGTCAGAATGAGAAATTCTAGGGCGCGGGCAGCAGTGCCCGTGCGCTTCTTTAATGCATCCATGAAATCGGGCATGGCTTCCACTGGCAAGGCATTAAAGTGGGACTTCTTTTTGATTTTCTCAGGTGAGGGATAAACCTCATCGAGGTAACCCTGCCACTTTGCCGGGTTTTCATTGGTGCGGTAACCGTGAATAGCGCACCAGCCGAGTATGTTTTCCATTCTTGCCCTAACACGGTTGGCGGTTTCGGTTTTTTCATGCCAGATGGGGTCAAGTACTGCTTTGATATGGGGGAGCTCAATTTCTCGGACAGGTACCTTACCAATGTGGGGGATAGCATATGTATTCAGGCTGTTTTCCCATTGCTGCCGCTGGCGAGGGTTTTTGAATTCTTTGGATTTCATGTCGATATAGTCGGCCATTGCATCGACAAAGGTAACAGTACTTAATCTGGCGGCCAGCAGGGCGCGCTTATTGGCTTGCTTTTCCTCCACTGGGTCAATTCCGGCCGCAATCTTGTCTCGTGTTTCTCTAGCCTTGTCGCGGGCCTGAGCCAATGTGACGTCAGGAAAAGCGCCCAGTCCGATGCTTCGACGCTTGCCTGCGATCATAGTCCTGTAGATCCAAGACTTTGCATTACTCGGAGTAACTTGCAGGAGCAGACCAGACACACCGCCGACTGGATGCAATGCATTGTATGCCTTGCCTCTGGCCTCGCTTATAGCATGCGTCAGTCGTCTGACCTCAGTGGCACTCAACTCTCTAACTTTTTTGGGCATGTCAGCAGATTCCAATCAGGCGATTAGAGCTCTAATCAGGAAAAGATCTGTAAACTCCAACTAGTAGCGTCACAGAAGCAGGAAGGCGTCCGGTGAAGAGAAGAACTATGGACAGTGGGATGAAACCTGTAATCAATCTTGGTAACGAACCTGACTACCTACCTATCATTAATCTTAATATTGAACGTTACAGGATGTTACAGAGTGTTACAAGAGTTTGTCGTCGATGCAGGTGTTCTGAGGGAGAAGGTGTAAAAAAGCTAATAAAAGTAAATGCCTACAGAGACTTTGGAAGGTCTGGCCCACCGCCACTTTCTCTTCCTTCCCTGTCTCTTACCTCCCTGAAGAGCGCCCGTATTTTTCAAATGGTTTCTTGAGTGCGTCTAGTCCGTGGCCAACGCTTTCCGAATCGCTCGAATGCCGCTAAGCGCTGCCTCATTGTCGCCGTGGACGCACAGGCTGTCGGCCGGCAGCGTCAGCCAGTTCCCGGATGAACTGTAGACCCCACCGCTTTTAGCAAACGACACCGCCTGATCAACGATCTTGTCCGCAGACTGATGTACGGCCCCCGGAAGGCGGCGGGATACCAACTGGCCCTCGTCGTCATAGGCGCGGTCGGCAAAGGCTTCCAGCAGGATGGGAAGGCCGACATAGTCTGCCAGTTTCCGGTGTTGTTCGTGTTTGACCGTCACCGGGAGCATCAGCGGCAAATCCTGCCGGTAGCTTTTAACCGCGGCCATAACCGCTTCCAGGGTGCTCATGTCCCGCATCATGTCGTTGTTCAGCGCACCATGGGGTTTTACATACGACAGCGTCAGACCTTCGGCCCGGCATAGTCCTTCCAGTGCGCCGAGCTGATAGAGGATCAGGGCGTGAATTTCATCAGGGCTGTGACTGATGGAGCGACGGCCAAAACCGGCCAGGTCGTGATAGGAAGGGTGGGCGCCGATCTCTACGCCGTGCTTCGCTGCCAGAGCCACGGTTTTCTGCATTACCGAAGGGTCCCCGGCGTGAAAGCCGCAGGCGACGTTGGCCATATCGATAAGGGGCATCACCTGATCGTCCTGGCCCATACGCCAGGCACCGTAGCTTTCCCCCAAGTCACAGTTCAGTTTCATCTCACAGCTCCCGGCCCGGGTACTGGGCCTGTCTCTGTTCCTCCGCGAGCCTGACCCTCTCTGCCAGTTCTTCGGGTTCATTGCGCGGCACCTGCCAGCCCTGCAGGTTTTCCTCAATCAGCTGCGTCAGGGCGTCGATATGTCCCGGTGTGGCATTGAGAGCAGAAATATAGCTGAAACCCTCACCGCCGGCCTCCATGAAGTATTCACGGTTTTCCTCGTCAATCTCTTCGATGGTTTCGAGGCAATCCGCCGAAAAACCGGGGCAGAACACATCTATGGATGTTACGCCTTTTTGGGGCAGTGCTTTAAGGGTTTCGTCGGTATAGGGCTGCAACCACTCTTCCCGGCCAAAACGTGACTGGAAGGTGGTCAGGTATTCATCTTTTCCGAGGCCAAGCCGCTCGGCAAGCAGGCGGGAAGTCTTGTGGCACTCACAGTGGTACGGGTCGCCGCGCTTAAGGTACTTCAGGGGAACCCCGTGATAGGAGAGGATCAGTTTCTGGTTGCGCCCATGCTTGTCCCAGTGCGCCTGGATATGGCTTGCCATGGCCTCAATGTAAGGGGGGTAGTCTGGGTAGTGGGACACGAACCGCAGATCGGGAATCCAGCGCCGACCGGTAAAGTTATGGGCAACAGCATCGAACGTCGATGCGGAGGTAGAGGCGGAGTACTGCGGGTACAGGGGCAGTACCAGCAACCGGCGAACCCCCTGCGCCAGCATTTCATCAAGCACCTTGGGGATTCCCGGGTTGCCATATCGCATGGCAAATCCCACCAGGAGGTTGTTGCCGTGTTTCGCCTGCAGTTGTTTGCGAATCGCTTCGGCTTGCCTGGCGGTGTGAATTAACAACGGCGACCCTTCCGGTTGCCACACGCCAGCATAGGCTTTGGCTGACCGGCTGGGACGCAGTCTCAGGATTATGCCATGGAGTACCAGCCACCAGATCGGGCGCGGCACTTCAACCACCCTGGGATCCCAGAGGAATTCCCCCAGATAGCGACGCAGGGCAGAGGTGGTTGGGGCATCTGGCGTTCCCAGATTGGTGATCAGTACACCGGTTTTTTCGGGGTGGTCATGGCGAAAATCGGCGGTACCCTTGTACGGCATGGTTCTGGATCCTGGAAATGATGGGTGTCCGTTCAGAAGAAGTGGCTCAGGAACGCTTTCCTGCCTGCTGGGCCATCCGAGGCGCCAGCCCGCCAACATCGTAACCCGCTTTACGGGCCTTGTTGACGATGTCCTGGGCGGGCTCGGTGCGTGCTGAGCTCAATGCCCAGAGTACGGTGCAGCGGGTTCCGGAGCGGCAGAAAGCAAGTACGGGCTTATCCGCCTGACGGATCATTGCATCAAAGCGGTCAATGTCATTATCAAAGATATTCCCGGATTCGACGGGCAGATACACCCACTCCATCCCGTTTGCGTGGGCTGCGGCCTCAATGTCGGCCATGCCCGGTTGTCCGGGCTCTTCAGCATCGGGGCGATTGGCGACGAGGGTCTTGAAGCCGAGTTTTGCGGCTTCGCTAACGTCCTCCACTGTAAGCTGGGGCGATACTGAAATCGTGTCGTCGATACGTCTGATGTCCATAAGCGATCCTTTTACCGGTCACATAAATGCCTCAGCATAATGCCACAGGACATAGCCCCTGTCAGAGCCCGGACCATGGGAAGTTTTAATTCAGGAGATAAAAAAAGGTTCTTCGCAGATAAGCGTGAAAAAGTAGGAGACGGCGGTAAAACCGGTTAGTTTTGAGTTCGCCAAAACAACAAAGCCAACCGGTCCACCGCCGTCACTATGCATGCTAATCCTCTTGCCCTTTTCTGGG
>NZ_JBSXOB010000025.1:0-73624 GCF_056857915.1 Marinobacter sp. B-12
AGCCTTCGAGTTCCAGTTGATCGTTTACGGTCAGATTAAATGGGGCTGCGGGCTTGGGCACAATGGAAACCTATGCTTGCTGATCGATGAGTTCCCATTATAACCTTTATGAGACAGCGAATTAACCGAACGGAACACTAGGGCGCGCATCCACGCTGTGAGTCAAAAGCTGGTGGATTTGGAAAGCTCGGCCAAGAAGGCACTGGAAGCTCTGTTTGAAGAGGTAGACATAAAAAACCGGCCTGCAGAACAGGCCGGTGAAACGTCAGGGTTTGCGACGTGCTAAAACCTGAGAACTCACTCAGGAGACACCGAGAATGTCCGAATCCCCGATGTCGTAACTATTGACACGCCAATTGATCAAAAGTTCCTCAATGGTTCCCGATGGGTTCGCCCTGCCCTGAAACCAATGCGTCGGCCGAATCCGGAAAACGCGGACGATACTTCTCCCGCAACGTCATGACCTGCTCCCGATAATCCGCCGTTAAATAGGGAATCTCCAGGGTCAGCACCTGATAGATGCCCTGCTTCAGCTCGGTCAGAGTCAGGCTCGCAGAGGCCTCAGAGGCATGGGCGGTTTTCAGGAAAGCCATCCAGTTGGTAATGACCAACCATACGTTCAGGGACATCGCGGAACGCAGCTCTTCGGGCTGAGGCTCGATAATTCCCGCCTCCGCCAGCTTCTCGAATATCCGACTGATTGCCGTCAGACAGCGGTTGGTGAACTCGCGATAGTCCTGGCGCAGGCGTTGGTCACTGTCGAGCAGGTATTCGAGGTCGCGGTGAAAAAACCGATAGCTCCAAAGGCCATCGAACACCGATTCGAGATAGAAGGTCAGGTCGTCCAGGGTAATGGGCCGGTTCTCCGGGATATCCAGGTAAAAATCCACCAGCTTTTCATACTCGAGGAAAATCTCGTAAATGATGTCGGACTTGTTACGGAAGTGGTAGTACAGGTTGCCCGGCGATATCGCCAGGTGAGCGGCAATGTGGTTGGTGGTTACGTTGCGCTCCCCCCTTTCGTTGAACAGATCAAGGCTCGAAAGAAGAATCTTGTCTCGGGTTTTCATAGGCTCTGCAATGCGTGTTGTTGTGTGGGTGCCTGTACTTCGGCCCCCGTATCCGTGGATGGCCCGATCAGCCATCAGGGCCAGCTTGACTACCTAGAGTATATACTCTAATAATAGCCCCAAGCGCAAACTGAATACTTTTTCACCACCGCATTCCGGAGCTGTCGCAGGCTCCACGAACAATAAGGGCGGCGACCCGGCATGGCCCGGGGCCGCGAGGAGAGAGCGATATGGTAGCCACCGTTGTCCAGCTGACTGAAAGCAAGAAGCACATCCAGCACACCCATCGTGTGTTCGAGGACCAGAAGAAGGCGTTTCGCAACAACCCGATGCCGTCGCTGACCGAGCGTCAGGAGAATCTGAAGCGCCTCAAGCGGGTTCTGCTGTCCAATCAGGAACGCATACTGGACGCCATCGACCGGGACTTCAGCTGTCGCTCGAAGGATGAGTCGCTGATTGCGGAAGTGATGCCATCCATCCAGGGCATCAATTACACCCTGAAAAATCTGGAAGGCTGGATGAAGCCGTCCAAACGGCATGTGTCTGTGTTGTTCCAGCCCGCCAGCAACCGCGTTCACTACCAGCCCAAAGGTGTTGTGGGCGTCATCGTGCCCTGGAACTATCCGCTGTATCTGGCAGTTGGGCCATTGGTTGCCTCACTGGCGGCAGGCAACCGTACGATGATCAAGATGTCTGAGTTCACGCCGCACACCTCTGCCTTATTCAAAGAGATTGTCGAATCTGCGTTTCCGGAGGATCTGGTCTGTGTGATTAACGGTGAGGCGGATGTCGCCGCAGACTTTTCCAGCCGGCCTTTCGATCATCTTCTGTTTACCGGCTCCACGTCGGTGGGCAAGCTGGTGATGCGGGCAGCCGCAGAAAATCTCACGCCGGTGACTCTGGAACTCGGCGGCAAGTCGCCTGCGGTCGTATCGCCGGATGTTCCGATGGAAGACGCCGCCCAGCGTATCGCTTTCGGCAAGGCACTGAATGCGGGTCAGACCTGTGTGGCACCGGATTACGTATTGTGCCCGGCGGACCGTGTGCAGGCATTTGTGGATGAGTATCGCAATCAGTTTGCGGCGATGTATCCAAGCCTGCGGGATAACGAGGATTACACGGCGATTATCAATGAGCGCCAGTACGAGCGTCTGCAGGGTTATCTTGACGATGCACGGGAAAAAGGGGCCGAGCTGATTGAGATCAATCCGGCCAGTGAGAACCTGAAGGATGGCACCCGCAAGATGCCGATTACGCTGGTGCTGAAGACGACACCGGATATGAAGATCATGCAGGATGAAATTTTCGGGCCGATTCTGCCAATCATCAGCTACGGCAATCTGGATGAGGCAATCCATTACATCAATGACCGTCCTCGCCCGCTGGCGCTGTATTTCTTCGGTTATGACAAGTCGATGCAGGAGCATGTGGTCAACCAGACCCATTCCGGTGGCATGTGCATCAACGATGCGCTGATGCACGTTGCCCAGGATGACCTGCCGTTTGGGGGCATTGGTGATTCGGGGATGGGGCATTACCACGGCAAGGAAGGTTTCCTGACCTTCTCCCATCAACGGGCGATTTTCAGCAAGCAGAAGTTCAACAGTGGCAAGTTTGTGTATGCGCCGCACGGAACGACGGCGCACAAGATGGTATATAAATTGTTTATTCGGTGATTCCTGTACCTAACTTAGGTGCAGGGGTCGCCGGTGAGAGGGGCAATCCGGGACTCGCAGTTAATACGTCCATGTAGGCTCCTAAAAAACATCCATGTTT
This sequence comes from Marinobacter sp. B-12, assembly GCF_056857915.1. Lineage (NCBI taxonomy): Bacteria > Pseudomonadati > Pseudomonadota > Gammaproteobacteria > Pseudomonadales > Marinobacteraceae > Marinobacter > Marinobacter sp. B-12. The sequence goes on from NZ_JBSXOB010000025.1 coordinate 2,847, forward strand.
TTTAGGGTCCCGGATTGCCCCTCTCACCGGCTCCCGTCAGCTTTGGCTTGACCTGTCATCTGTTAAAAGACAATAAGAACAAGAGAGTCGTTATGTCTGAAAGCCTTTCTCGATCCGTACAAACGGACCTTTCCGATACCGCCATGGACCGCCGGAGCTTTCTCCGGACCGGGCTTGGTGGGGCCATGTTCCTCGGCACGGTGAGTGTTACCGCAGGCCTTTCCGGTTGTGCAATCGCGCCCGCCGGGCGGGACTATCCGATGCCGGGGGCGATGGACCAGAGCTACGAATTCCAGTTCCTGACCCGCGACGACATTGTGCTGTTCCAGGCTTTGCTGCCAGCCATGGTGGGCCCTGGGCTGACTGAGGAGCCCGTGGTTCGCCGCCAGCAGATTCAGGCGACGATTGAGCGCATTGATGCCGGGATTCACCAGTTCGGCCCCGCCAACCAGAAGGAGTTGCGGGGGCTGTTTGATCTGTTGAACTTCGGGCTGACGCGGGTGACGGTGGCGCGGGTCTGGTCGAGTTGGGAGAACGCCAGCACGCAGTCCGTGGATGCGTTCCTTGAGCGCTGGCGCACCAGTGGTATTGGGCTGTTCAACAACGGTTACATTGCCCTGACCAAGGTCAGTAACGTGGCTTTCTACGGTCACGAAGATCACTGGCATCTGTCCGGCTACCCCGGACCACCCTCCTGGGCCATGGACGCCCTGCCCCAGTTCAAAGACAACGCCTGAGCCAACCGGAGCATCACTATGTCGTTAACGGATCGTATCGCCCGTGGGCTTGAGGCTGGCTGGAAGGTCACCGACGGCGCCACCCTGACACAGAACCAGACCCACGAAGCCGATGTAGTGATCGTCGGCACCGGTGCCGGAGGCGGCACCACGGCGGAGATTCTGGCAAAAGCCGGGCTGTCGGTGATTCTGGTGGAGGAAGGCCGGCTGTATCACCAGAAAGACTTCAAGATGAACGAGCTGGACGCCTACGCCTCCCTCTATCAGGAGGGCATGAGCCGGGTCACCAAGGATGGCGCGATAGCCATTCTCCAGGGCCGATGCGTCGGTGGGTCCACCACGGTGAACTGGACTTCGAGTTTCCGCACGCCGGCACCGACGTTGAATCACTGGGCCAGCCGTTTCGGGCTCGACGACCTGACCCCGGCCGCCATGAAGCCCTGGTTCGATGGCCGCGAGCAGCGCCACAACATCGAACCCTGGCTGGCCGATCCCAACGTGAACAACGACATCCTGCGCCAGGGTTGCGAGGCCTTGGGCTGGTCCTGGGAGGTAATCCCACGCAACGTCAAAGGCTGCTGGAACCTGGGTTACTGCGGTGTCGGCTGCCCCACGAATGCCAAACAGGGGGCACTGACCACCACTATTCCCGGCGCCCTCGACAACAACGCTCGACTGTTCCACGGCCTGCGAGCTGACAAGCTGGTGATGAGCGAGGACAACATCAGCCACCTCCAGGCCTCGGCCATGGCCGCGGACGGCGTCACTCCGTCTGGCGTCGCCGTGGACCTGAAGGCCCGGCATTTTGTCGTTGCGGCCAGCGCCATCGGCTCCCCGGGCCTGCTACTGCGCTCAGACATTCCCGACCCCCACGACCGTATTGGCAAGCGCACCTTCCTGCACCCGGTCAACGCCACCATCGCGGAAATGCCGGACACCGTGGATCCTTACTACGGTGCCCCTCAGTCGATCTATTCCGACGAATTCAACTTCTCACAGGGAGTCGACGGCCCTGCCGGCTTCAAACTGGAAGTACCGCCCCTGCACCCGGCCATGTCCGCCGGCGTGGTTCCCGGCCACGGCGAACAACAGATCCACGACCTGTCGAAACTGCCCCGGTTGAACTCCGTCATCGCCCTGCTGCGCGACGGTTTCCACCCCGACAGTACCGGCGGCACCGTCAGCCTCCGCGACGACGGCAGCCCGATTCTGGACTACCCCGTCAGCGACTACCTCTGGAAGGGCCTGAAAGACGCCTTCTACAAAATGGCCGAAATCCAATTCGCCGCCGGCGCCCGGAAAGTCCGCCTGATGCACCTGGACTCTCCCTGGTACTCCTCATGGGCCGAGGCCAAAGCCGGCATCGACAACCTGGCCATGGAACCCCACCGCGTCCGCCTGTTCACCGCCCACCAGATGGGCGGCTGCGGCATGGGCCGCAACCCGGAAGAATCCGTGGTCAACAGCTTCGGCGAACACCACCACGTCGCCAACCTCAGCGTCCACGACGCCTCGATCTTCCCCACCAGCATCGGCGCGAATCCGCAGTTGTCGGTTTATGCACTGGCTGCGAGGAACAGCACCAGACTGGCTCAGAAACTCGGGAGTTAAAGAAAGGAGTCCCAAAGAGAGTTTGAGGTCTTCTTAGGCAGGTACGCAGTCCGAAGTGCCGCGTGAGGAGGGCTTCTCAGGATTGTGTAAAGCCAGGGACGGCTTTACTCAAGCGCACATGGGTGAGGCCGAGCGTTTATGAAGCAAAGCTTCATGCGACAGCCGAACGACAGCAATCTATGATTGCTGGCCGGACCCCGAAGGGGTGCTCGTAGCGTATCCTGGAAGGCCATCCTCATGCGGCACATGCACCAAAGCAAGCAATCCAAAGTCAGCAGCCCGCAGAAGTGAGGGGTTAGGTAACATTTTGGTTCAAGACGAAGGCTGCTATCCTGTGCGCTTCCGGTGAAAAGGAGCTCCGAATGCCAAAAGTCATCTACCCGGGTACGTTTGACCCAATCACCAACGGCCACACCGACCTCATCGAGCGCGCGGGCCGGCTCTTCGACGAAGTCGTCGTCGCCATCGCCTACAACCCCAAGAAGTCCCCGCTACTGACATTGGAAGAACGCTGCGAACTGGTGGAAAAAGCCACCGCCCACCTGCCCAACGTCAGCGTCACCGGCTTCAGCAACCTGCTCGCCGACTTCGTCCGGGACCAGAACGCCACCGTGATAATCCGCGGACTGCGAGCCGTCTCCGACTTCGAGTACGAATTCCAGCTGGCCGACATGAACCGCCGCCTGGCACCGGAAGTGGAAAGCGTGTTCCTGACACCCTCCAACCACCTCTCGTACATCTCCTCCACCCTGATCCGCGAAATCGCCTCACTGGGCGGCGACGTCTCGGAATTTGTCGACCCAGCCGTGGAAGCCGCGCTCAAACAGAAATTCATCAAGGACTGACAAACGGGAAAGCGCTGCCCATCCCGGGCAGCACAGAACAACGGATCAGAATATCGGTGGCAGCGGGATCACGTTGCCATTGATGTCCAGGGCCAGATCTTCCAACGTGCCCTGGATTCGCAGGCGGTCGCCCTCCTGAACCACCATGCCCTGCTTGATCAAAGGCGCCACCTGCATCCCCAACTCAGGCTGCTGCTCCACCAGTGCCAGCGGCATGCTGACATCCAGATTGCCGGTCAGCCGCTGCATCACCATCATCATCTGGTCTTTCTCGTCATCAGACAGCGACGGATGCTGTACCATGATCTCGCCATTAACCGGGCCATAGGGTGTGGCAAAGGACAGCTCCGGAAACCCGAGCGAAAAGCCGTTGACCGCAAGGCCCAGCATGGCCTGATTGATGCGACTCATGGATTCCATCTGCTGCTGCATCATGGCGCGGGAGTCGCCGCCTGCAGTGTTCAGAGCGGCCGCCTGCATGTCCGTCATGGCGGCTGTCAGGTCACTCCAGCTTTGCACGTCCAGGCCGCTTAACACCATCTCCATACGGTGAGGGCCGAAGCTCTCGTCGTCCGCCGTGACCTTTTCCAAAGTAACGAAAGCCTCGGAATCAATGCTCTTACCGTCATCGTCGGTGGTGGTCTCACCGATCATCGAAAAGTCGTCAAAGCGAAGAGTCGGCTCGCCCCGGGCCGCCACTTCAAGCCGCGCCAGCGACATATCCCCGTCACCCAGCCAGACGTCGCCTGTCAGGTGCTCCATGGTCTGTTCAAGGCGAAAATCCTCAATACTGATGCGCAGGTCCGGCCCCCGAATCACGGCGCCCGGCCAGAGCATGAGGATATCAGCGTGGGAACCATTGCCACTGATTTCTGCCCGGCTAAAGCTTTCCGACATATCAAAGGACTCGCCGGTTTCCTCGTCGATCACACTCACAGCCGGCACGGAAAGCTCGGCGATCGCCGTTCCCCACAGGCGGGTCTCCAAGGTCAGCCGGGGCTTTTCGTCCGGGAAAATCTTCTCAACTTCAGCGCCAAGCTCAGGAGGCGGGGTAAAATCAATCAGGCTGCCGGTCACACCATGGCTTACCCGGGCCTGATAGTCGAATGAGTGCTCGTCACCGGCGTCCGGATCCTGGACCGTGATGGTGCCAGTAAACTCGGCTCCCATGTAGCCCCGGTCATAATCGCGGGTTTGCAGCTTGAACAGGGGCTGCGCCTGATTGACTTCCGTAGTGACACTCTGCCACTGCTGCTCGGTCACGTAGCCGACCGCCCAGGGTGCAACCACGCCAACAGCCAGCACAGCGGCACCGGCAACCATCCATTGTTTTTTCAACTGCCTTCACTCCATTACAGCGTCCACATCGCCTGCACTGGGGGCAGGCGTATGCGGGTTATCGTTATTTCCCGGTCAGGCGTTCAAGCAGGACCAGTTGGGACGCCAAGCGATTCTCCCCCTCGGCTGCCTGATTCTGAATGTAACTGCCGTTCGGCTGCAAGACCCAGGACTGGCAATTGTCCGCCAGATAGGTGTCCAGGTCTTCGCGGACACGGGCAATCAACGCCGGATCCTCAATCGGAAAGGCCGTTTCCACGCGGCTCAGCAGGTTCCGCTCCATGCCGTCTGCGCTGGACCCATAGACTTCCGGCCGGCCGTTGTTGCCGAAATAGTAAACCCGGGTGTGCTCCAGGAAACGGCCAATGATGGAGCGCACCCGGATGTTATCAGACAGCCCCGGCACCTCCGGCCTCAGACAGCAGATGCCGCGAATGATCAGATCGATTTTTACGCCAGCCTGGGACGCGCGATACAACGCTTTAATCAGTTCGCGCTCAGTGAGAGCGTTAAACTTGAAAATAATCCGGCCTTTGAGCCCCAGTTCCGCTTCACGGTCCACCAGTCCCAGAAGACGGGAATGGAGCGTAAAGGGAGAGTGAAACAGCTTCTTGATCTTCAAGGCCTTGCCCATGCCCGTCAGCTGCTGGAACAGCTTGTTGACGTCGTCACCGATGGATTCGTCACTGGTCATGTAGCTGTAGTCGGTGTAAAGGCGGGCGTTACCGGCATGGTAATTCCCAGTACCCAGGTGTACGTAACGTCGCAGTTTTCCTTCCTCACGGCGCACGATCAGGATCATCTTGGCGTGGGTCTTGTAACCCACCACACCGTAAACCACGATCACACCCGCTTCCTGCAGCCGGCTGGCCAGCTCCAGGTTTTCCGCCTCGCTGAACCGGGCCCGCAGTTCGATGATCGCAGTCACCTCCTTGCCACGCCGGGCGGCGTCCATCAGCGCTTCGACAATTTCCGAGTCGGCACCGGTGCGATACAGGGTCTGGCGGATAGCCAGGACCTGTGGGTCTTTTGCAGCCTGCCGCAACAGGTCAGTCACGGGACTGAAGTTTTCATAGGGATGCAGCAACAGCAGCGGGCGCTTGCGGATGGCATCGAACATGGACTCCTTGGCACGGATCTGCCTTGGAATCGACGGCGAAAAGCCGGAATAGGTGAGGTCCTGGCGATCCACCAGCCCACCGACGGCCATCAAACGTGTCAGGTTGACCGGGCCGTGAACCTGATAAAGGTCACGATCCGTCAGTCCAAACTCGCGCAGCAGAAAATGCACCAGTTCTTCCGGGCAGTTGTCCGCCACTTCCAGCCGCACGCCGTCGCCGAAGCGCCGGCTCAGTAATTCGCCACGCAGGGCAGAGGCCAGATCTTCAAGGTCATCTTCCAGTTCAAGGTCGGCGTTACGGGTCAGGCGGAACTGATAGCAGCCTTTCACTTCCATGCCGGGGAAGAGCTCATCGGCATGGGCGTGGATCATGGAGGACAGGAACACCAGATTGTCGCCCCCGTTGCAGACATCATCGGGCAGTCTCACCAAGCGCGGCAGCGAACGGGGCGCAGGCACAATGGCCATCCCGGTTTCACGACCGAAGGCATCCTTGCCGTCAAGTTCAACAATGAAATTCAGGCTTTTATTGACCAGACGGGGGAACGGGTGCGAGGGGTCCAGCCCGATGGGGCTGACCACCGGCAGGATTTCCTCTTCGAAGTAACGGCGCACCCAGTCGGCCTGAGCTTCCGTCCATTCACGACGCCGGACGAAGTGAATGTTCTCCTGTTCCATCTCGGGGATCAGCACGTTATTCAGGATGTCGTACTGTTCCCGGATGTATTCATGGGCCACCCGGCTGATTTCGCCCAGCACCTGCTCCGGCATCATGCCGTCGGAGCCCAGGGTTTCACGGCCATACTTGATCTGCTGGCGCAGGCCCGCTACCCGGATCTCGAAGAACTCATCCATGTTGCTGCTGAAAATGCAGCAGAACATCAGCCGGTTAATCAACGGATGTGTCGTGTCCAGGGCCTGCTTGAGCACCCGGTAGTTGAACTGAAGCTGGCTCAGTTCGCGATTGAAATAGTTTTCCTGGGCGGCCACATTAACATCCACGCCGGGGGATGATGCGTCCACAGGAGTCTGCACGTCCGGAACATCGACAGCCTTTAGCTTGTTTGCAGATTCAGTAGTCATTGCTTACTGCTTCCATTTATCAGAGACCTCAAGGCACCCTGCTGTTGACTGTAACCTGTCAGGTGCGGTTATCACGCATCAGCCGTGCAGCCCTGACGGCAAAATAGGTAAGGATAGCGTCTGCACCGGCACGGCGCATGGCCATCAGGCTCTCCATCATCACGGCGTCGCCATCCAGCCATCCGTTCTCCGCAGCGGCCATGTGCATGGCATACTCACCACTGACCTGATAGACGAACGTTGGCACCTGCAGCTCCTGTTTTACCCGATGGACAATATCCAGATACGGCATGCCGGGTTTGATCATCACCATGTCAGCACCCTCGGCGATGTCCATCGCCACTTCCTGGAGCGCCTCATCGCTGTTGGCCGGGTCCATCTGATAGGTAGCCTTATTGCCCTTGCCCAGGTTGCCGGCTGAGCCGACCGCATCGCGGAACGGCCCGTAATAACTGGAGGCATACTTGGCAGAGTAGGCCAGAATACGGGTGTTCACATAGTCAGCGGATTCCAGGGCGTCGCGGATGGCGGCGACCCGACCGTCCATCATGTCGGACGGCGCTACAATATCCGCGCCCGCGTCGGCATGGGACAATGCCTGATTAACCAGAGCCTCCACGGTCACATCGTTCAGCACGTAACCATCGTTATCGATAATGCCGTCCTGGCCATGGGTGGTGAACGGGTCCAATGCCACATCTGTAATAACGCCCAACTCCGGGTAGGCGTCCTTCAGCGCTCGCACCGCACGCTGGGCCAGGCCATCAGAATCCCACGCGCCAGATCCGGACAGGTTCTTGTACTCCGCAGGCACCACGGGAAACAGCGCCACTGCCGGAATCCCCAGCGCCATCAGTTCGGCCGCCTGTTCCACCAGAAGATCAATGCTCAGGCGCTCGACGCCGGGCATGGAAGGTACGGCCTCACGCTGGCCCTCGCCTTCCAGTACGAACACCGGGAAAATCAGGTTGTCGGCACTGAGCTGATTCTCCCGCACCAGGCGTCGGGAAAAACCGTCAACCCGGTTACGACGCAGACGAGTGGCTGGGAACATGCGATTGGCCGAAAAGCTCACGGAATACCTCCTGTGGAAAATGGGGCTACCGCCCCATCATACACGCCCACACGCGGCGGTGGCAGGGCCTACAACCGAGCCACACCACCAGGCTACTACGTTCAGATGAAAGGAACGTTACCGAAGGGAATCAAGGGCCTCGGCACGCAGTTTTTCAGCACCCTCAAAATAATCATCCCGGAGCGCATCAATGGCGGCTTTGCGCTCCGGGCCCGCAAGCCCCATGTCGCCCAGCTTCGCCAGGTCCTGGCTGTAGGATTGCCACTTGGCCTCCCATGCCTGTTGTTCGACTTCCACTTTCTCCAGTTCACGGGCGGCTTCGGCACCAAAGCGTTCTTTCCGCCAGGCACGCAGGGCGTCGGGATCATCCGCGAATTCCGACCGCGCACGCTGATAGTCGGTGAATTTTCGGGTTTCCTGACGTGCCTGACGAAGTGGTTCCGGGAGCGCCTTCTCGGCCTTTGCCAGCGCCTGCTCCCGCTCCCTTTCAGACAGCGATGGGTCGGTTCGGATACGCAGCTGCTCGACCTGGAACTGATCTACGGCCTCGTCCGTTGCAAAAAAGGCGTCGGCGGTTTGCGCATCCATCCAGGTACGTCGCAGGGCGCGTATTTCTGCCATTCGCCGTTGCATGTCCTCTGCATTCGTTGTGGCGTCACGACCATAGGCGGCTTCCAGGTCGCCCAGAGCCAGCTTGTAGTCCAGATAAGCCCCAAGAGTGTCGAGAGCTTCCGATCGGGCCGGCTCTTCAAGCCGGGCCAACGCCTGCTCTATTCGGGCAACCAGTTGGGGTAACGTCTCCTCGCCCAGCGCTGCCAGGTAATACTCAAATAACTGGCGCAACTGCGGCGTGGGGACCAGAGAGCCATTAACGTCGGTTTTGGCCCAGCCACCGGGCACGCTCGTTCCCGCCAACGACGCCGGCAATGTATCCGGCACCGCAACCGTGGCTTCGCCCACCAGTGTTGAAGGCGCCCCACGTCCGGACGCCGAATCCGACAGTGGCACAACGCTGTTTTCTGTATCGGCGGCTGCATCAACCGTCTCTTGGGAGGGGGCCGGGGTATCACCAAAGAAAATGACCATACCTGCCGCGATCAGCGCCATGACGACGGGCGCCGTAGTAGAAAAACGAAGGAATCCTCTCATGAACGCAGCCTGTTTGCGGGTCGAATGTGGGGTGAGTACGGTCATGGTGCACGGAACACGCTATCCTGAAGAACGCAGCATAGAGGAATACGGGATACAGCGATGAGACCGGCGTCAAAACAACCGTAAGCCACGAACACAAACAGGCCGCAGCCTCAGGGGCTGCGGCTTCATGAATTCAGAGGGAGCGATTATTGAAACCGACATCCACCTTGCGGGAAGGGTCCGAACGAAATGCCGTATCCACTTCCTGAATTTTGCCGCCCTGGTTCAGAAACGATTCAATATCCTGCTGAAGCTGAGCACGGATTCGCGCACGGCCGGCAATGGAATGTGTATCGTCGCTGTCATGTGACCAGCTACCGGATTGCTCCAGATTGCTTTCGTCGAATTCACTCATGATTCTCTCCATCAACGAAAACAGTACAACGAGCGCGCCAAGCCTGTTATGGCAAGGCCGCCCCATCTCGGCGGATGAGTCTTACTACCCGCCTTGGCGTCTTTATAATCCGCTTTCAGTTACAACGCTATTTTCTGACAATGCCTTTTTTGTAACTTTTTGTAATCAGTCCCACGGTATTGTTTTTAAAGAATAATACGAACCAAGCTATACTGTTCTATTGATTGACACAAAGAATGAATAATGATTCACTACTTATAAGGAAACCGCATGGCATATCGGGAAACGGAAAAAATGCGCACCCGCAAGGCTGAGGCCCGCAAGCGCATTATCGAGTGCACATACGGATGCGTTGCCGACGGCGGCTTCCGCAGCGCCCAGATAACGCGCATCGCAGCGTGTGCGGGCGTCGCTACGGGAACCATTTATCGACACTTTGAGTCCAAGGAAGACCTGTTTGCAGAGATCTTCAGGATTGCAACACAACGGGAAGTAGACAAAGTCGCCGAGGCACTGACCGCCGAAGACAGCGCCGCTTCCCGCCTGGAAGTGGCCCTTCGCCAGTTTGCGGAGAGAGCCCTGAGAGGACCGGTGATGGCCTGGTCGCTGATCGCAGAGCCGGTAGACCCGAAAGTTGAGGAAGAGCGCCTCAAGTTCCGCCGCGCCTACGCCCAACTTTTCGAGCAGGCCATCCGGGATGGCATCAAAGAGGGCTGCCTCCCGGATCAGGATGCCAGGCAGAGCAGTACCTGCCTTGTAGGCGCCATTGCCGAAAGCCTTGTGGGGCCTCTGTCCCCGGCACAGGCTGATACCGCGGAGCAGGCAGAGACCAACGACCACGATCCGCTGGTCAACTCCATCATTTGCTTTTGCATGCAGGGGTTGACTGGCACCAGGAGATAAACATGAAGACCCGCCAGCCCCTGCAGCAGGAAACCGCAAACCCCTCCAGTGACGACCGCTACCTGGCTGTCACCCACGAGGTCTTCAATCAGCCCCCTGCTCTGGAGGATTACAACCTCTTCGAGCAGGACAAGGCCCTGCAGGAGGCGGTCGCCCGGGAGGGCGCCGCGGCCGCTACCAGCGACCTTAAACAGTTTGGTGCATTCGCCGGCGCGGCGGACACCATCGCGCTCGGTTTCCAAGCCAACGAAAACAAACCGGTGTTCAATACCCATGACCGCTTTGGTCATCGCACCGACCAGGTGGACTTTCACCCCGCTTACCACCAGCTGATGTCCGCAGCGATGAAAAACGGCCTTCACAGCAGCCCCTGGGCCAATCCCGGTGCGGGCGCCCATGTTGCGAGAACGGCCAAGTACTACATGCACTCCCAAATTGAGGCCGCCCACTGTTGCCCCATCACCATGACCTTCGCCGCTGTCCCATCAATCCGCAAACAACCGGAGCTGGCCGCGGTCTGGGAAAACAAGATCCTCGCCAATAGCTACGACCCCCGCAACCTGCCGGACAGCGAAAAACAATCCGTCACCATCGGCATGGCGATGACGGAAAAACAGGGCGGCAGCGACGTCCGGGCCAACACGACCCGAGCCTACGCCGTCGGTGCGGAGGGCCCGGGGCAGATCTATGAACTGGTTGGCCACAAGTGGTTTGTGTCCGCCCCCATGTGCGACGCCTTCCTGGTGCTGGCCCAGACCAGAAGCGGCTTGTCCTGCTTCCTGATGCCACGCTGGCGCCCCGATGGCAGCAAAAACCCCTGGCAGATCCAGCGCCTGAAAAACAAGATGGGCAATGTCGCCAACGCCTCCAGCGAAGCCGAACTGCGCGGCGCCCTGGCATGGATGGTGGGTGAAGAAGGCAGAGGTGTACCGACGATCATCGAAATGGTCGCCATGACCCGCTTCGACTGCATGATCGGCAGCTCCGCCGGCATGCGCCAGGCTCTCGCCCAGGCCTCCCACCATTGCCGCCATCGCAGCGCCTTCGGCGGGCGCCTCAGTGAGCAACCGCTGATGCAGAACGTCCTCGCAGACCTGGCTCTGGAAAGCGAAGCCGCTCTCGCCTATACCATGCGCCTTGCCCGGTCGCTGGACAGCCAGCACCTGGAGCACGAGCGCCTGCTGGCAAGGCTGGCCACCCCGGTCGGCAAATACTGGATCTGCAAACGCGTCCCCAACCACGCCTACGAAGCCATGGAATGCATCGGCGGCAGCGGCGTGATGGAAGACTGCATCATGCCTCGACTGCTACGGGAATCCCCGGTCAACGCCATCTGGGAAGGCAGCGGCAACGTCCAGTGCCTGGACACCCTGCGCGCCCTGCAGAAGGAACCGGACACCCTCGACGCCTTCTTCAACGAAGCCGCCGAAGCCCGCGGCAGCGACGCCCGCTTCGACCGCTTCCTGGCCCAATTGCAGAACGACTTCGCCGACATCAGCGACTTCGAATACCGCGCCCGCAACCTGGTGGACCGCCTGGCCCTGCTGATGCAGTCCTCACTGCTGTTGAGAAACTCCGACCCGGCGGTCGCCGACGCCTTCTGCGCTTCCCGGCTGGAACACAACGGCGGCCTGAATTATGGCAACCTGCCCTCCGGCACCGACCCAGCTGCCATTATCAAACGGGCAACGCCTGTAGTAGGCTAGAAAAAACAGCTGGATGATTCCAAGTTTTCCAGCGTAGCGGACTCCACCAAAAGATTCTCGAACCAGCGTGAGATGGCTTTCCAAAACTGTGCGGAGCCATGGATGGCGAAGCCCAAGCGTCACATGGACGTGCCGCAGGAGCGTGTTTTGGAAAGCCATCTCACGGTGGTTCCTGCACCAAAGCCGGAAAGAAACATGTCTGAAGCTCTAAGAAGGCTGCTAAAAGAGGGCAACACGCCCCAGCAAACAGTCATAACGCCCCACGTGGGCATCCTGACCCTGCACTTCCAGCTCTACGGCTGCGAAGACCTCAAAGCCAAGCGCAAAGTCTTCACCGCCCTGAAAGCCGTATGGGGCAAAGAACCCGACCTGGCCGTTGCCGAAACCGCCGACCAGGACGCCCTCGACTGCGCCACCTGGACCATCGCCGCCCTCGGAGGCTCATCGCAACAGATCGCCCAGCGTCTCGACCAGATTGAAAAAGCGATACAGGAACGCATCGACGCTGCCATACTGGATGTACATCGCGAGATACTTTGACCCTCCCGCCGGGCACAGGCCATGCTGTAGCGTATGGTTTCACGACACCGTATACTACGCCCCCTCAGGGAGAACAGAACGGCCGGGACAGGCTCTGTGAATGACCACTGATAGTGTGTGGCACCTATGACCGGAAAGAAAAAATCGGCCCAGGCCTCGGTAGAGGCCATGTACCGTGTGTTCACCGTGCCCGAGGCACCTGAATCCACCCTGAGCCGGATTGACCAGAACATATCCCGCAACCTTGCCGGCTTCCTGCAGGAACACATCGTTGCGGTCGAACGGGATCTTTCCGAAGTCGAGAAAGACTTCTCAGACTACGCCATTCCCGAGAAGCCTATCTTCGTCTCCGAACAGGCCCAATTCCTGCTCGACAAGCTCGTCGCAAACTCGGTACATACCGCGTCTCCGAGCTTTATCGGCCACATGACATCGGCACTGCCCTACTTCATGTTGCCACTGTCCAAGATCATGATTGCCCTCAACCAGAACCTGGTCAAAACCGAAACCTCCAAGGCATTCACGCCCATGGAGCGTCAGGTATTGGGCATGATCCACCGCTTGGTGTACGAACAGGATGGCGCCTTCTACCGCAAGTGGATGCACGACCCCAGTTACGCTCTCGGCGCCATGTGCTCCGGTGGCACCGTGGCGAACCTGACCGCACTCTGGGTAGCCCGCAACAACGCTTTTCCTGCCGAAGGAAGTTTCCGGGGCATCCATCAGGAAGGACTGTTCCGTGCGTTACGTTATTACGGCTGCGAAGGTGCCGCGATTCTGGTTTCCCGCCGTGGCCACTACTCACTGCGCAAAGCCGCCGATGTGCTCGGCCTCGGCCGGGACTTCCTGGTGCCGGTTGACACCGATGACGACAACCGGATCAACACCGATGCGCTGCGCGAAAAATGCCTGGAACTGCACCGCCAGAAAATCCGGGTCATGGCCATCTGCGGCATTGCAGGCACCACTGAAACCGGCAACGTAGACCCTCTGGATGCCATGGCAGACATCGCCCGGGAATTCAGCGCACACTTCCACGTGGACGCTGCCTGGGGAGGGCCAACCCTGTTCTCCCGCTCACACCGGCACCTGCTCAGAGGCATCGAGAAAGCCGACTCGGTCACCTTCGATGCCCACAAACAGCTTTACGTTCCCATGGGGGCCGGCCTGGTCGTGTTCCGTGACCCGGGACTGGCAAGCGCCGTTGAACACCACGCGCAGTATATTATCCGTAAGGGCTCGCGAGATCTGGGCAGCACCACCCTGGAAGGGTCAAGGCCGGGCATGTCGATGCTGATCCAGTCGGGGCTGAGAATCCTGGCGCGGGAAGGCTACGAAATCCTCATCGACCAGGGCATCGACAAGGCTGCCACGTTTGCGGAGATGATCAACACAGAAACGGACTTTGAGCTCATCACCAAGCCAGAGCTCAACATCCTGACCTACCGCTACTGCCCGGAGAAAGTGCAGCAGGCCCTGACCATTGCGGACTCACTCCAGGCAGAACGCCTGAACACCTGCCTGAACCGCATCACCAAGTTTATCCAGAAGACTCAGCGTGAACGTGGCAAAGCCTTTGTCTCCCGGACGCGGCTTGAACCAGCACGCTACTTTCACAACCCCTGTATCGTATTCCGGGTGGTATTGGCCAACCCCTTGACCACGAAAGAGATCCTTGCGGACATATTGAAAGAACAGAGGGAGTTATCATCGGATGAGGACATTCAGGACGAGCTCACCATCCTGGACCAGATGGCCGATGCCGTACTGAAGCAGCACCAACCAGGGGCGCGTCAGGCCTGACGCGCCCTGCTCACCTGCACTACGACCAATGCAGGCCAGAATAGATCAGTAAAGCGCCTCCTCGTCATCCAGAACTTCGTCCAGAATATCGAGAAACATATGATCCGCCCGGCTCCAACTTTCCGGAATACGAATCGTAGTGTTGGCGCTGATCTCCCGAGCTATAAGTTCGTTGGAATTGGGCTGATTGCGGTATTTACGAGCAATTTCCACTGATTTAACGGCAATTGTGGGGTCACTGAGAACCTTCTTGATAAATACCCTGAGCTCGTCAATGACCTTCGCCTGACGGCTTTCTTCTGCTGAACTCATGAATCAATCCCCGGACAGAGTGGCAACGTATGGGAGGCAAACACCTCCCGTATTGAAGAATAGTATGGGCCAAACAGGCACCTGACAACCAGCGTGACTATCCCTTACAGCAACAGCCCACGCAGAGTGAAGAACAGGGTGGCCGCCATACAGGCGGATGCCGGCACCGTGATAATCCAGGCTGCGACTATACGGGTCAGGTGAGATCGCTTCACCATTTCCTCACGGTAAATTTTCTTAAGCCGCTTACGCTCTTTTTTGGAGAGTGGCACCTGCTTCTTTTTCTTGGCCTGCTGGAGCAGGTTTTCCATCTGTTCAACCGAAGCATTACGGAAATCTTCCAGGAACGGACGCAGACGCTCACGCTCAGGCTCCTCGTGACTGTCCATGATGCTGTGAAGCTGGGTGGCGTAATTGGACTTCAGATACTCCCTCAGGAAACCAACACCAAAGACACCACCGATGGCAATGTGAGTGGAACTGACCGGGAGCCCCAACTGAGAAGCGATGATGACAGTAAGCGCCGCCGACAGTGCAATACAGAACGCCCGGGTTTTATCCAGCTCTGTGATCTCAGTCCCCACAGTCTTTATCAGGCGTGGGCCGAACAACATAAGGCCGACGGCCAGGCCAAGGGCACCAACCAGCATCACCCACAAAGGAATGGACGCTGCGGTCACCACCGCCCCGGCCGAAAGCGCATCGTTGATGGCGGCGAGAGGGCCAATGGCGTTGGCCACGTCATTGGCGCCATGGGCAAAGCTGAGCAGGGCGGCTGCGAAAATGAGCGGCCAGGTAAACAGGCTGTTTACGCCCTCGGAACTGTTTTCCATCGTGGAAGCACGACGGCCAACCACCCCCCTCATTATAAAGAAGATAACGGCGGCGACCCCGAAACCCACCAGACTGGCTCCCAGGAAATCCACCTCAACGACCTTCTTCACTCCCTTAACCATCAGGTACGTACCAAAGGCCCAGGCCATGATCGCCACAAGCCATGGCACGAAGGTTCGCGCCGAAGACACCACGTTCTTTCGATACAGCACGGTTTTTTTGATAGCAAAAAGGAAAAGAGCTGCAAACACCCCCCCCAGAACAGGAGAAATCACCCAGCTGGCTACAATCTTTCCCATTACCGCCCAGTCCGCAATGCCCCAGCCGCCGGCCGCAATCCCGGCTCCAAGCACGCCCCCGACAATGGAGTGGGTGGTGGACACCGGAGCCCCCATCCAGGTGGCCAGGTTCAGCCACAGTGCGCCGGCAAGAAGCGCGGCTGTCATCAGCCACACGAAAGCGCTGACATCATCGAGCCTTTCAGCGGCAATAATGCCCCCTTTGATGGTAGAGACCACGTCGCCACCGGCGATGATGGCACCTCCAGCCTCAAACACGGCGGCAATCAGGACTGCACCACCCAGCGACAGCGCCCCGGACCCCACGGCGGGGCCTACGTTGTTGGCGACGTCGTTCGCGCCGATATTGATGGCCATATAGCCGCCAATGACTGCGGCTGCCATCAGCAACATATTGTTGGGCATGCCATCGCTGATCTGTCCCACCGCCAAAAATATGCAGAGCAGGAACAGGAAGCTGAAGCCAACACGATAGCGTTCGGTCGAAGGGCTGGTCAGGAGAGTATCGAGGAATCCGTTTTTGCCGGCCATAATACGTCAGGTCTCGCAACAGGGAGGGGACGGGAAGCTGGAGTTTCACATTACTTACGGCGGCAACTATAAATTTTTTGCCATGAAATTGAAACATAACGGTCATAATGATGATTGCTTGACCAAAGTCGCTGTACAGATTTCCCGCTTCGACTAATCTGAGTCACGAGCCCGGCCCACACAACCTGGGCAGGGCGTTAACAACAGATCGACAACAACAAAAAGTGTCATGACCAGACTTCTCGATACCAGCCAGCAAATAGCCGACGAAGGTGAAGAAGAGCGCGTATCCCGCCTGCTGACCGGCCTGTCAGCCATGGCGATCCTGTTTCTGCTGGGCATTGGCGCCAAGGCGTGGTTTGCCACCCACACTCACCATGCCTTCTCGCTCTGGTTCTTCGCGGGCCTGGTGGCAATGAACATGCTGGCGTTTGCCCGCTCTGGCAACCGACGCCATCAAAAGGCTGGCATGATCTCCATCGTCGGCCTGCTGTTCGGATACCTGATCATAACGGGAGGCGAGAGCAACACCGGCCCACTCTGGTTTTACGTGTTCCCGCCGCTGCTGTTCTACCTGACCGACCTGAAAACCGGCACAGCGGTGTTGTTGTTCTGCTGCCTGTTGGCGGTTGTGGTTTTCCAGTTCCCTGAACTACCGCTGGTGACCGCCGAATACAGCACAGACTTCAAAATCCGCTTCTTCGCGACGCTGACCTTTGAGTCCATCTTTTGTTTCGTGCTGGAAGCCAGTCGCCTGAAAGCACGCAATGAGCTGATGGAGTTGGCCCGCGCTCACCAACACGCGGCCCGCACTGATGAACTGACGGGACTGTCCAACCGCAGGGATATACAGCATCGGCTGAGCGAGGAGTATTCAAGGTACAGGCGTTCCGGCCACCACTTTTCCATAGTTCTGATCGACCTGGACCTCTTCAAGCGTATCAACGACGACTACGGACACGACGCCGGCGACTACGTACTGCGGGCCTTCTCGAAATTGATGCAAACCGTTACCCGCCAAACGGATGTGGCCGCACGCTGGGGTGGAGAGGAATTTTTGATCCTGTTGCCTGACACCTCACTGCTACAGGCTCTCACGCTCGCAGAACGGCTCCGTTCCGAAGTCGCCTGTGCTGAATTCTCATACAGTGGCAGGCGCATGCCCGTCACCATCAGCGCTGGCATCTGCTCCATCGCCAAAACCGGCTCGGTGGATGAATTGCTGAAACAGGCTGACGTCCACCTGTACAACGCCAAGGAAGACGGGCGCAATCGCGTTGCCCCCAGAGTACGAACCTCCTCCGGGGATACCAGCCCCTCCGGAGCCGGATCTTGAGCGTTATCACATCACCAGCTATGATCGGGCCCCAACGCAGACAGTCATCACGAGATGGCTGTCGTTTCGAATCAACAGGACCATTCATGGCTTCAATCCGGATTCTGGTCGGCAGCGTTTATGGTGGCGCACTGCTGACGGCACGTACCCTGAAGAAAACCCTGGAACCGGAAGGGCATCGGATCACGATCCTTGAGGAACCCGACCTGGAGGACATCACCGGGAACGACGAGCCGCTGCTGGTGTGCACGTCAACCACCGGCCAGGGAGAACTCCCTCCTAACCTGCTGCCGTTCTACCTGAGATTGCGGGAGCACCTGCCCCAACAACCGGCGCGTCCGTTTGGGGTCATTGTGCTGGGTGACAGTTCCTACGGTGACACCTTTTGTGGCGCCGGTGAGCTGATGGAAGAGGTTTTATACGAAACTTCAGCCCGGAAAGTGGGGGACACCCTAAGGATCGATGCGCTGGAAACCACCGAACCGGAGATGGAAGCCATCCCCTGGGTACGGGAATGGCTTGAACAACTGGAATCCTGACACAGGCACTTACGGAAACTGGCGATATCAGCCTTGAGCGCCCCTGAAGTTAACGCCATACTGGCCCAGTCAATCACGACAAGATCGGTACTACGTGCGCCATATTGCTCAGTTGTTCGCCCTGGCGGGCGCATTGGTCATAATGGCTTTCGGAACCCAGGCAAACGCGGCTTCGCCCGGCTTTGCAGAACCGGATATGGACTACATCCGGGTGGCACCTTCGGAACAGATGGATCTCAGGGAAGCCCTTGCTTCCGACCGGTGGCAGTCACTGGAAAACGAAAGCCCCAACTTCGGCTACATTCGCGACACCGTGTGGCTCCGCGTTCCTGTATCCGCCATACCCGGTGACCGCAAGCTACTGGAGATACGCTATCCGCAGCTCGACGATGTCACCTTCTACCTGATGGAGAATGGTGCCGTCAGGCAGCGCCTATCAACGGGCGATCGCCTACCCTTTACCCAGCGCCAGATTCAACACCGCAACTTTCTGTTTTCCTTCGAAACCGATCCGCAAAACGATTACCAGGTGTTGTTGCGGATTCGGACTCAGGGCGCCATGCAGATCCCCGTCAGGCTGTGGGACCCTCGAACCTACTTTGAAGCAACGTCCATCGAAGACCAGATGCACGCGATCTATTACGGCATCCTGATCATGGTGATCGTTTTCAACCTGTTCATCTTCCTGGCCCTACGGGAGCGCATGTACCTGCTGTACGTGCTGTCGACCTTCAGCTACCTGATGTTTATTGGCAGCCTGAATGGCAGCACCTATCAATTGCTCTGGCCAGAGTCGCCCTGGCTGCACAACCAGGCAATGATGCTGACCGTGCCCATAGCATTGATATTCACCCTGTTATTCTCCCGCGCCTTCCTCAACCTGCGCGTCACCAGCCCACGCATGGACAAACTTGTGTGGTATACGGTGCTGGTGAATATCGCGGTGGCGGTGACGACGTTCATTACCGACTACAGCGTTGCCAGCAAGCTCACAGTTGCCCTGGCGATTCCCAGTTGCCTGCTGTTGACCGTCATGGGGCCCGTGCAATGGATTCGTGGCAACCCCCAGGCTGGCTATTACACCATTGCCTGGGGCCTGCTCACCCTGGGCAGCGCCATCACCGCCGCCAATAAGTACGGTTTCGTGCCCACCAGCTTCGTAACGGCCTACGGCATTGAAATCGGCTCCGCTCTCGAGGCCATCTTGTTGACCATTGCCCTGGCCGCCCGGCTCTACCAGGAGCGTGAAGACAAGGTTCGCGCCCGCGAAGCAGAGATCACCGCCATGGCGGCACGGCGTTCGGCAGAGCTTCGACTGATCGAACAGGCTCTCCACAACCCGCTCACGGGATTGCCCAATCGCGCTTGCCTGGAAATGACCATCAGTGAACTGATCAACCGAGAGCCCGACAAACGCCTCTCCATCGCGGTGATTCACCTAAGCAACCTTCCAGCCATCACCAAAACCCTGGGGCATCGCAATACCGACCGGCTGCTCGAGCTTGCAGCCCGACGCTTCAACAGTATCGTCAGTGAACTGCCCGGAATCTGTACGGTTGAGACCACCGAGCAGCAGAATTTCTACCTGGCGTCACTGGAGTCGGCCACCTTCGGGTTTATCGTGGAAGCGGATGTTATTTCGGAAACACCTCGTGCCATTGTTCGTGCCCTTGAGGAAATCCGTGAACCGCTGGACTACCTGGGCATGCAGTTACCACTGGACCCTCACACGGGCTCGGCGATCTATCCAGATCACGCCACCGACACCAATACCCTGATCCGGCGTGCCTTTATTGCGCAGGGCTCGGACGACGCCCGAGACCGTGGGCTGGCCTACTATCAGCCTGCGCGGGACTCCTACAGCGCTGACCGGCTTACCCTGGTGTCCGAACTGCAACATGCCCTCCAGCACGGTGAACTTGCCCTATACCTGCAACCAAAACTGTCTTTGAAAACCAGGGAGGTGGTCGGCCTCGAAGCGCTGATTCGCTGGCCCGACCGGAAAAAGCCAATACCCGCCGACGAGCTGATTGCCCTGGCCGAGCAGACAGGACTGATCAAGCCATTGACACGCTGGGTACTGGAACAGTCACTGGAGCTGAGAGGGCGATTGCTGGAGAAGGGCTACCCGCTCAATATCTCGGTCAATATCTCCCCCAACAATTTACGGGAACCAGACTTCCCGCTCTACGTCCAGCGCCTGATGAGCAACTACCACATTCATCGCGGGGCCATTATCCTGGAAGTCACCGAGACCTCAATGATGCAGGACCCGGTCAACTCTCTGCGCGCTCTCAATTCCCTGCACACCACAGGTATCCCACTGTCCATTGATGACTTCGGTTCCGGCTACTCATCGCTGTCGTATATCAAGCGGTTGCCCGCCAGCGAGATCAAAATCGACCACTCACTGGTCACCGACCTTACGTCCCAGGCTGGTGACCGCGTCATTGTCCAGACCACCATCGAGATGTGCCACAGCCTGGGCTACGCCGTTGTAGCCGAGGGTGTGGAGAGTACAGAGACAATGGAACTACTGGAAAAGATGGGCTGCGACATGGTACAGGGCTATATCCTGACGCCACCACTCCCGTTCGACGACATCATCGTCTGGCTGGGCAAATACAAACATCATGGCAGAAGCCGCAAGCTTGGCTGACTATCTCCGCTGACCTAACCCCGCTCACGGATGAGGGCTTCCTGGGTGGTCGATGCCACCAGCCGGCCCTGGCGATCAAAGAAATTACCGCGATTGAAGCCGCGTCCGCCGGTAGCGCTGGGACTGTCCTTGTCGTAGAGCAACCACTCGTCCATACGGAACTCACGATGAAACCAGATGGAATGATCCAGGCTTGCGATCTGCATGTTCTTGTTCATAAACGACACGCCGTGAGGATTCAGTGACGTCCCCAGAAAGGAAAAGTCGGACGCGTATGTCAGCAGGCAGCGGTGCAGCACCGGATCGTCCGGCAGGTGGCCCTGGGTACGGAACCAGCTTTGTTTGTAGGGCGGGCGCGGTTCCGGTTTCAATGGATTGACCGGGTCCACAGGCCGGATTTCGATGGGACGATCCCGGGTCAGGGTGTCGCGGAGATGCTCGGGAACATGAGATGCCAGCAGTTCGCCGTACTCTTGCTCGGATTTCAGGCTTTCCGGATCCGGTGCCGAGGGCATGTCGAGTTGATGTTCGAAGCCTTCCTCGGCCACCTGAAACGACATGGAGCCGGTCAGAATCTCCTTGCCACCCTGACGTGCGATCACGCGTCTGACGGAAAAACTGCCACCGTCCCGAACCCGCTGGACCTCGTAGTCGATGGGCATGCTGTGATTTCCAGGGCGCAGGAAATAGGCGTGCAGCGAGTGCGGCAGGCGTCCTTCCACTGTGCGACTGGCAGCCATCAGCGCCTGCCCCAGAACCTGGCCGCCAAACACATTGGGAAAGCCCAGATCTTCACTGTCCCCCTGGAAATGGTCATCACCGATGGGGGAAAGATCCAGCAGATCCACCAGTTTTCTGGTCACTTCAAGCATGCCAGCTCCTGTCAATATCGTTAGCTCACGAATGAATTTCTACCGCAAGCCGGGGATTTTCGCAATCCTGATCTCGTCCATCAGCTATGAATCGGCGGCACTTCCTTCGACAGGGTCTGCTTCTCCACCGCATAACCACCAGTTACCGCAAAGCCCAGAACCTCGCCAGACTCACTCCTGAACAGGGCACGAACGTCCTGACCGTTCGCATCCACTTCCCAGTTGCCGGACGCATTCGCCGGTGGCGGGCACACTGCCGTTGGACAACAGGGGGTCTTGACCATGACCGGCATGGTGCCGTATTTCACTTCAGTGCGTTCACTCACCAGCGTCTTTGCCAACGCGCGGGCGCACGCCATCAGCGGCAGTACATACAGCAACACGTGGCCATCGACTTCAGCGCAGTCACCCAGTGCGTAGACGTCGGGCACCGATGTCTCCAGGGCGCGGTTGACCACGATGCCACGCTGGGTCTCCAGGCCCGCCGCAGCGGCCAGTTCCGTTCGTGGTCTCAGCCCGACTGCGGAAATGACCAGGTCAGAGTCCAACTCCTCGCCATTGGCCAGGGTCAGACGAACGCCATCCCCGTTATTGGCAATATGCTCCACGACGGTTTCCAGATGAAAACGGACACCCATTCCCTCCAGCCCATCACGAACCGCTTCCGCAGCGGCCGGTGGCAGCAGTCCCGGCATCAGGGCATCAGAAGGCGCAATCACATCCACCTCGACATCGCCGTTGCGAAGGTCGTTGGCAAACTCACAACCGATCAGGCCCGCGCCCATGATGGCGACCCGCTTCTTGCCCTTCAGGGACCTGCGAAAGGCACGGTAGTCCATCAGGTCGTTGATGGAAAAGACACGCTCATGGCCGTCACCGGCAATGGACAGACGAATCACATCAGCACCCCAGGCCAACACCAGTTTGCCGTACCCTAGCCGTTCGTCCCCCAGCACCAGTTCGTGGGCGTCCGGATCAATGCCGGTCACGGTGGTGTATGTACGCAGTTGAAGGTTCAGTTGCTCCACCATTGCATCCGACGACGCCTGCGCCAGCTCATCGGCCTCTTTGCCTTTGGTAAAGCCGGTGGAAAGCATGGGCTTGGAGTAACTGTAGCCATCGTCCGCCGTTATCATGACGATCGGTGTGTCCTTGTCCTGCTTACGGATTTCCTTCGCCAGCGAGTAGCCTGACAATCCGGTACCCACAATCACGATAGGGGCGTCTGTGTTCATTACTGCTCTCCAAACCTGTTCAGCGGTAGCGGCGTATCAGCCGATCTCAATCATCTCGAAGTCTTCCTTACCCACGCCGCAGTCCGGGCACTCCCAATCTTCTGGCACGTCTTCCCAGGCGGTTCCAGGCTCGATACCGTCTTCCGGCCAACCTTCCGCCTCATCGTAAATAAACCCACAGACAACGCACTGCCACTTCTTCATGTCATTCCTCCGAAACTCATTGGAGTGCGATAATAATTGTCAGACAATTATACGCACAAGTCTTTCATGCACCGAGTTGGCACTATTCATACCGGGAAACCATCATACCCACCGCTGCCGCATTGACCAATGCCGGTGCCGACGGCTATTCAACGGGTTTTCTGCCAATCACCAGAATTTCCACCCGGCGAACCGGGAAACGCCCCTCCCTTCAGCGTGCCTCCTCCGGTATAATCGGCCGTTTTAAGATAGGACCCCAGCGCTATGACCGACACCGTCGCCGAACTGAATCAGGTAATGGCCGAGGCCGACTGCCTGGTGAGCGAACAGCAGGTACAGGCAGCCATCCAGTCCCTCGCAGACGAGATCACCGGGCGCCTCAAGAACACCAATCCCCTGTTGTTCTGCGTGATGAATGGCGGCCTGATCCTCACCGGCCACCTACTGCCAAGACTGACGTTTCCCGTGCAAGCGGAATACCTTCACGCCACCCGCTACCGCCAGGAAACCACCGGCGGCATCCTGGAATGGAAACTGCAACCGGAAGCCAACATGAATGGCCGCACGGTACTGATCGTTGATGACATCCTCGACGAGGGTACGACACTCTGCGCCATTGCAGATTACTGCCTCGCCCATGGCGCCAGCGAGGTTCTGACGGCCGTATTGGTCGATAAACAACACGATCGCAAGGCAAAGCCAAATCTGAAGGCAGATTTTACCGGCCTGGAAGTTGAGGACCGTTTCCTGTTTGGCTACGGAATGGATTACAAAGGTTATTGGCGCAACGCCCCGGGAATATATGCCGTCAAGGGACTTTGACCGGCACGCACCCAGCGTGCTTGAAGGTGACAACGCCATCTCCACCCCCGCTACGGACTGGTACCGCTCTTTTTCGGCAGCCGCGTTGAAAAACCCGACCATCCATGGGCCGCTCAGCCACTGGCTGACGCTGGAAGGGTCGCTGACCCGGGCGCTTCAACTTCGATGCCGTGAGCGCTTTCACGTGGATATCCTCCAGGAGGGTTTTGCCCGTCCCACTGTGGAGGAGGCTCATACCCTGGGTATTCCGGTACGCCAGAACGCGTGGATCCGCGAGGTCTGTCTGAACGGCGACAACACCCCCTGGGTGCTTGCCCGTACGATCATTCCATTGGCAACCCTGTCAGGGCGTGGACGCCGCCTGCGCAATCTTGGACGCCGTCCCCTCGGCGCGTACCTGTTCAGCAACCCACAGTGGCAGCGGGGGCCGTTCGAAACCGGTCTTTGCCATCGGGTTAATCGCCATCAGCCAATGGCGGCCCGCCGCTCCCGTTTTTTCAGCGGTCATCATACCCTCCTGGTCGGGGAGTATTTCCTGCCCACGCTCTGCCCCTGACGCTGCGGCTCTTTTAACCGAACCCTACCGCTGGCTATAATCCCCGCTCAGCCTCAGGAACATCATCCCGAACGGACCAGACCTATGCTGCCCAATGCCGTGCCAGATCACATCCAGGCCCGACTTGCAGACTACGCCCGACTGCTGCGCGTCGATCGCCCCATCGGCAGCCTCCTCCTGCTGTGGCCCACCTACTGGGCATTGTGGCTGGCCGCAGATGGTTTCCCCAGCACTGGCAACTTTATCGTCTTTACCCTCGGCGTATTCATGATGCGGGCTGCCGGTTGTGCCATTAACGATTTTGCCGACCGCAAGGTGGATCGCCACGTCAAACGTACCAAAGACCGCCCACTGACCTCCGGTCGCATCGAAGCCTGGGAAGCCGTTGCCCTGTTCGCGGGCCTCTGCCTGACTGCTTTCCTGATGGTGGTTCTGTTCACCAACACGCTGACACTCTATCTGTCCTTCGGGGGCGTCGTACTGGCGTTCATCTACCCGTTCATGAAGCGCTACACCCATCTGCCGCAACTGTTTCTTGGGGCCGCCTTCTCCTGGGCCATTCCCATGGCCTGGGCGGCCGAGGCCGGTGAGGTCACAAAACTGGCCTGGTTGCTGTTTACCGCCAACGTACTCTGGACCGTTGCCTACGACACCCTGTACGCCATGGTGGATCGTGATGACGACATCCGGATTGGCATCAAATCCACGGCCATCCTGTTCGGAGAAGCCGACCGGGCAGTTATAGCAATCCTGCAGGCTCTGGTGGTGCTGATCCTCATCCTGGTGGGCCAGCAGGCTGAACTCGGCGTTTTCTACTATCTTGGGCTCGTCGCCATGGCGTGCCTGTTTGTCTTTCAACAGCACCTGGCCCGCTTTCGAGAGCGCGACGGGTGCTTCAAGGCCTTCCTCAACAATAACTGGGCGGGCTTTGCCGTTTTCACCGGTTTGTTGATTGACCGGATAATCAGTTAGTCGCACAAATCCAGTCACAGCCTGTTACTGTCATATACTTGTAACACTACCCGGTTGTAATGAGGCAGCAACAATACTCGGTATGACACAGGTTAATGCTCATGACTGGAAAAACTGTCCTGATCGTCGATGACGAGGCACCCATCCGCGAGATGATCGCCGTGGCCCTCGAAATGGCCGACTACGACTACCTTGAGGCAGAGGATGCCCGCGAAGCGCATGCCCTGATCGTTGATAAACAGCCCGACTTGATACTCCTTGACTGGATGCTGCCCGGCACCAGCGGCGTGGAACTGGCCAGGCGCCTGAAAAAAGAAGAGGCCACGGCTGAGATTCCCATCATCATGCTGACGGCCAAGGTCGAGGAAGACAACAAGATCCAGGGCCTGGAAGTAGGCGCGGATGACTACATCACCAAGCCCTTCTCGCCGAGGGAGCTGGTGGCCAGGCTAAAAGCCGTATTGCGCCGCACCACGCCGCCCGGCGTGGAAACCCTGATCGAAGTGGATGGCCTGACTCTTGACCCGGTCGGCCACCGGGTTACCACGGAAACCGGCGCGCTGAACATCGGCCCCACGGAATATCGGTTACTGCAGTTCTTCATGACACACCAGGAACGGGTTTATACTCGCTCCCAACTGCTTGACCAGGTGTGGGGCGGTAACGTCTATGTTGAAGAGCGAACCGTCGACGTTCACATACGCCGTTTGCGCAAAGCCCTTGGCGACCAATATGATCACCTGATCCAGACAGTGCGTGGCACCGGCTACCGGTTCTCTACCAGAGCAGCATAACCACAACCGGCGCCCTTTACCCCGAAAAGGGCCCGGAACTGATTCAGGGGCAGCCGTAATGCAACACAACTGGTCAAAGTACCTGCGATGGATTATCACGCTCCTGATAGCCTGCACGGCCGTCGGGCTTTTCTTTGGCAAGCCTCTCTATGGGCTGACGGCAGGGCTGCTGGCTTACTTGTGGTGGACTCTCGCTCAGGCCAAACGTCTGTACCAATGGCTCGGCAATCCCAGTGGCGGTGACGAAGCCCCTCAGAGTGTTGGTCTCTGGGGCGACATTTTCGACGGCCTCCACAGACTTCACCAGAACCACCTGCGCACCCAGGACAAGCTTCGCGCCCAGATCAACCGGGTTCAGGAATCCACCAATGCCATGCGGGATGGCGTGATCATGACCGACTCGCGGGGCGCCATGGAGTGGTGGAACGGATCGGCGGAGCATCTGCTGGGCTTTCGCCGCAGTTCGGACCGCGGACAGTTCATTCATAACCTGATCCGCAATCCCGCGTTCAAGGCCTACTTCGACTCCCGCGATTATCGGGAACCGCTGGAGCTGAACTCCCCCGCAAAACCACATATTCACCTGCAAATCCAGATCAGCCTGTTTGGCGACGACGACCGTCTGATTGTGGCCAAGGACGTGACCCGCCTGTTCCAACTTGAACAAATGCGACGGGATTTCGTTGGCAACGTCTCCCATGAAATGAGAACACCACTAACGGTGATCAGTGGCTACCTGGAAACCCTGGTAGACAATGCCGACGACCTGCCGCCCAAGTGGCGGCGCGCCATCAACACCATGGCGCAGCAGTCCTCGCGCATGGAAGCACTGATTACCGACCTGATATTGCTGTCCAGAATTGAAACCGGAGAACAGACCATCAACGACGCGGTCACGGATTTACAGGCAATGATCCAGCAGATCTGCCACGACGCCAAGGCCCTCAGCGGAGACCAGGGCCATGAGCTCAACGTCAGTATTGGCGATCGCCACCTGCTGAGGGGCGACGAAAGCCAATTGCGCAGCGCCTTCTCCAACCTGATTTTCAACGCAGTGAAGTACACACCCGCTGGCGGAAGCATCACCGTTATCTGGAAAACGGACCGCGACGGCGGACATCTGTCGGTGAAAGATACCGGTATCGGTATCGACCCGGTCCATATTCCGCGGCTTACCGAGCGTTTCTATCGCGCCGATCCCAGCCGACACAAGGAAACCGGTGGCACCGGCCTGGGGCTGGCGATCGTCAAGCACGTATTGCTCAACCACGACGGCAACCTGGAAATACAAAGCCGGATTGGCGACGGCAGCGAATTTATCTGCCACTTCCCCCGGGAACGGTTGGCGGAAAGGCTTCCTGAAACCGCGTCCTGATTGGAACAGCTTCCGTGAGCTAACCGCCGCTGCGGAAGCGGGCGATAAAGCGGGACAGGTCTTCCAGCTTTTTCGGGTCTTCGTCCACGAACTGTATCGTCACGCCCACGAAATCCGTGTCCTGACGTTTGTCCACCGCCTGCAACTGGTGGACGTACCCATTGAGCCGCGCCACTTGCCCTTCGGCCACTTCGATATCCACCACAGCCTGATCAAGAATACCCGGAAACTCCTGGTCCCGCTTGGCGATCACCCGCACTTCCGTGAGGGTGATGTCCTTGACGACTGAGCGAAGCGTACTGTCTGAAAAACGTACCGACGCCACGCTCATTGGCGGCCTGACCGTCGAACCAGAGGCGGAGGGCGTGGACGACTTGCTGGCACGGACTGGCGCCGGAGAAGCAGCTTCCCGCTTCTGGGTCAGAAGGCTGGCGGACTCGCGAAACGCTTCCGCCGGCCCGCCCATGGACTTCCCGCCGCGATCCATGGCGTCCTTGAGGCGACGCCCCATCACCTTGATGATCTTATTGCTCAAGCCCTCGGGGCTGAAGGGTTTCCCCAGATACTCAGAGACTCCCCCCTTGACGGCTTCAACCACATGATCCTTGTCACCACGGCTGGTGATCATGATAAAGGGCGTTTTTTCATACTGTGGCTGTTGGCGCATCCACTGCAACAGCTCCAGGCCCGACATCTCCGGCATTTCCCAGTCACAGAGGATGAGATCAAACGTCGTGCGCGACATCAGTGATTGCGCCCGGCGGCCATTCTGGGCATCCGTGGTGTCAATCACTGGAAAACGCTGACGCACCGTTCGCTTGACCAGATCCCTCACAAAACTGGCGTCATCCACCACCAGCGCCTTCAGCGTTGCCATTTTCGGACCTTTTGTCGTTCAGAAAGTTGTCGTATCGTTCTGCAAACTATAGAACAAGCCGATGGCGGGTAATAGCGGGACTACAAAAAGACGACACATCCAGTGCGGTGTGGAACACCAGGTTAAAGAATTGTCACCGGAATCCGGTAACAACAGTGTTTCAGGGCCACAAAAACAGGCTACCATGAACCAGAAACATCCACCCCAGATCGAGGTTTAGCGTGCCGAGCATATTCACAGGGACATCAAAGGGCCAACGGACGATTCGACACCTTTCACTCACCGGATTATTCGTCCTGAGCAGTGCGTCCGCGGCCGCTGACGCCGACCTGGAAAACCGTTTCCCCCAGTGCATCGAACACCTGGAAAGCCAGGCCATCGAGGCAGGTGTGTCATCACAAACGGCGGGCGAAGTGCTGGCCGGTGCCGAATATCTGGAGCGCGTGATAGAGCTCGACCGCCGCCAGCCCGAATTCACCACCACCTTCGCGGACTATCTCAACCGCCGGGTCAACTCCGACCGGGTAAGCCGCGGGCGGGAGCTGCTGGACCAACACGAGGAACTGCTTGAACGCGTTACCCGGAAAACCGGCGTGCCCGCCCCCTATCTCATGGCGTTCTGGGGCCTGGAAACCAACTTCGGCTCCTACTTCGGCAAGATGTCGGTGCCCAGTTCTCTTGCCACCCTGGCGTGTGACGAACGGCGCAGTCAGTTCTTCACCGAACAGTTGATTGCAGCCCTCAGGATTGTCGACGAGGGCGCCATCCCCGCCGAACAGATGGAAGGCTCCTGGGCCGGTGCCATGGGGCATGTGCAGTTCATGCCAACGGTCTTCCTGCGCCATGCGGTGGATGGCGACGGCGATGGCAAGCGCGACCTGTGGAACAGCTTGCCCGACGCGATGATGTCAGCCGGCCACTTCCTGCAGGATCTCGGTTGGGATGGCGACTACCGCTGGGGACGGGAGGTTCTTCTGCCCCAAGGGTTCGATTACAGCCTGGCGGACGGCCGCCGGCTGCCCCTGGAAAAGTGGCGAACCCTGGGTGTGACCGACGCCTTCGGCAATAAACTGGCGAACGAGCCCATCGAAGCCGCGCTGGTGGTTCCTGCAGGACACAGAGGGCCTGCGTTTCTGGCCTACAAGAATTTTAATGTGATCATGGGCTGGAACCGCTCCGAATTCTACGCCATCGCGGTCGGACATCTGGCGGACCGCATTGCCGGCGCTGGCAAACTGCAGACCCCGCCCCCGGAAGACATGCCAGCCTTGTCACGGGACAATATCCTTACCCTACAAGAAGCACTGAACGAACAGGGATTTGATACCGGGAAACCGGACGGTATCCTTGGCCCCAATACACGCTCGGCTATTCGCGGCTACCAGTCAGAAAATGGCCTCGTTGCCGACGGCTACCCCGGCGACACTGTTCTCAATGCCTTGGGGGTAGACCTGACACCTGAAACCTCCGGGAGTGATACCTGACAGCCATCTGTCGACCATCTGGGGCGTGATCCGACAACCGATTCCGCGCATAATACCTGCCGGACTTAACTGACAAGGTGTCATCCCGATGGATTCGATTACCCAGGCGGCACTGGGCGCCTCGCTGGCCGGTGCCGTTGCCGGAAAAACCCTTGGCCGCTCAGCCCTGCTGGTCGGTGCCGTTCTCGGCACCCTTCCCGATCTGGACGTCATCATTGATTACGGCACGGCGGTCGCCAACTTTACCCAGCACCGCGGATTCAGCCACTCGCTGTTTGTCCTGTTGCCGCTGTCCGTATTGCTGGCCTTTGCACTCCATCGGTGGCGTCCCCATCTCGGCTACGGGCGTTGGTTTGCGCTCACCGCGCTTGTGCTTATGACGCACCCCCTGCTCGATGCCTTTACCACCTATGGAACCCAGTTGTTCTGGCCTATCGGCCCACCGGTGGCCATCAGCAGCATTTTCATTATCGACCCGCTTTATACCCTGCCGCTACTGGTCGGCATCACGGCGTTCCTGATCCGCGGGCCACAAACCAGTGCCATCATGGCCGGCCTGCTCCTTTCAACGCTTTATCTGGGGTGGAGTGCAACGGCGCAACAGATCATCCAGGAACGGGTTGGCCCCACGCTGGCCGAGGAAGGCCTGGAAGATGCCCCACGGCTGGTTCAGCCGATGCCATTCAATACCGTACTGTGGCGAGTGACCGTTGTGGGTGAGGAAAAACGGGTGGAAATCGTGACCGGATTCCTGGATGGCAACGGCCCCATTACGGTGGAACACTTCCCCCGTGAACCCAGCCTGGCGAAGGCGGCCACGTCATTACCAGAAGGCCAGCGACTGGACTGGTTTACGCGTGGCTTCCTGCACTACGACAGGGACGGCGACCAACTCACGGCGACCGATATCCGCCTGGGTATCCCCGGGGCGCACCCCTTCACCTTCATACTCGCCAAGTACAAGGGCGACCGTCTTGAGCCAGAGCCCAGTTCACAGCTGGACCGTCCGCCGATTGGAGGGGAACTCATCGGCGTGCTCTGGTCGCGAATGACGGGCTCTGCGGAGGTACTGTGCCTTGCCAGCCTGACACTCCCGCCACCTGGAGAGGGCTGTACCTGAGCATGCGCCTGGATTATTTCGTTGCCAACGCGACCACCCTGTCGCGCCGCGATGCGAAAAAAGCCATCAGTGCAGGCCGAGTCCGGGTGGATGGGCAGACCTGTCGCAAACCCGCCTCCCCTGTGGACGCAAACACCCCGGTTTCCCTCGACGAGCAGCTGCTGTCACTGCCTGCAGAGCGGTACCTGATGCTGTACAAGCCCGATGGTGTGATCAGTGCCACCACCGACAGTCAGCAACCCACGGCGCTGGACCTGCTGCCCGCAGACGTCCGTCACGGGCTCCACATCGCCGGGCGACTGGACGCCGACACCACCGGGCTACTGCTGCTGACCACCGATGGCCAATGGTCACATCGCATCACCTCCCCCCGGGTGGAATGCCCCAAGACCTACCGCGTGACGCTCGCCGAACCCATTAATGACCTCGCCATCACGCAACTGCAACAGGGTGTATTACTGCACGGTGAGTCACGGCCCACCAGACCTGCCAAAGTCCACCCGCTCAATGCCAGGGAAATTGACCTGACGTTGTCGGAAGGGCGTTACCACCAGGTTAAACGAATGCTTGCGGCGGTGGGCAACCATGTGACGGAATTGCATCGATGGCGTGTCGGCACCCTCGTGCTCGACGATTCACTGGTGCCGGGACACTACCGGGAACTGACCGCTGAGGAAGTGAACAGCGTGTGCTGATCAAGTGCGCTCGAAGCGCTGGGCCTTCAGGTTCTTGCGCACGGAACCGGCCTCGAACACCTCGCCGTTCATGGCAATATACACCCCGTGAGGTAGTAGCTGGACCGCTGCCCATGCATAGCCGATATTAAAAACCGCGTCGCTCCGGCGCATCCGTGCCGGCTGCATGGCGCCAAACAGCACAATGGTTTTCCTTTTCACCGACAACAGTGCTCTGGCCGTTTCCGGCATGGTATCGGTACCGTGGGTGATCAGTACCCGCTCAGCGTTACACTGACTGACGGCGGTTCTGATGATTTCCCGATCGCTGTCTGTGATTTCCAGGCTGTCCTTGCGCAGCAACCCGTTCAGGGCATAGCCGTCATGGATGTTGGACTCCGCCAACAGCTCCGCAATCAGGCTGTCTCCAATCTCAAACTCGCTGTTGGCGTCGAAATACACCTTGTCGATGGTGCCGCCGGTGGTGAATATCTCAATCATACGCTGCGTTCCCGATTCGCCAGAGGTCAGTTCACACTCACGGATGCGCCGTCCGAAGCGGCATAGGCTGCGTTCTTTTTCCGCTCATACGCACGCGCGGCCGCAGCAACACTGCCACCGGCGCCAGTGGTCAGCCATCGTTTGATCCTGCCCGCATCCCCCATCGGTGAACGGGTGCCCAAGGAGTCAAGCAGCACCGTCACCAACGGCTTGCCGTCCAGCTCAAACAGCATCACCAGGCAACGGCCAGCATCGGACAGATAGCCCGTCTTGCTCACCCCCACGCCCCAACTCTCACGATGGACCAGGACATTGGTATTCCCGAACGCCAGCCGGTACCTGGGCTGACGGAACTGGGCGGTAAAATAACGGGTGGTGGAGTACTCCCGTATCTGTGGGTACTGGCTGGCCGCTCTGACCAGGCGAACCAGGTCCGCCGCCGTGGAACGATTGTCAATGGACAATCCCGTGGGGTCCACGAAGGTGGTCTTCCGCATTCCCAGTTCACCGGCCTTGGCATTCATCGCTTCGATAAAGGCGTCGTAGCCACCAGGATGGTGTCTTGCCAGGGTATGGGCCGCAAAATTTTCCGACGACATCAGTGCAATACGCAGCACATCAGAGCGTCTGAGCTCGGAGCTCACGCGAATACGGGTATAGGCATTGGCCGGGGCGGGGATGTGGCGTTCCCGGAAGTCCAGCCATTCGGTCAGGGGCTCGCCGGACTCCATCACCACCAGCGCGGTCATCAACTTGGTGATTGAGGCAATCGGCACCCGCCGATCCGCATTCTTGCCATAGACCAAGCCGTCACCGTCGGCGTAGGCCACCGCTGCGTTGACAGAAGCCAGTTGCAACTCAGACCTCTCAATTGCCATCGCGGGTGAAACACTCATCAAGCACAGGACTGTCAACGCCAGGACAATGGCCGTTCGGATCATTGGTCAAACCTTATTATGTGTTATTCCGGTGTCACCTTATTACTATACCAGCCAAAACAGCCCCTGGCTCAGGGCTTGTCCGTCACTGCGCCTTCCGAGGCGGAGCTTACGGTGCGCGCGTATTTGGCCAGCACCCCGCGGGTAAACCTGGGAGCCGGTGCCGTCCATGCCTGTCGGCGGCGCTCCATTTCCTGCTCCGAAACATCCAGCTCAATACGGTTGGCCACTGCATCAATGGTGATGGTGTCGCCAGTTTCCACCAGCGCAATCGGCCCACCTTCGGCGGCTTCCGGTGTAATATGACCCACTACGAAACCGTGGCTGCCGCCCGAAAAACGCCCGTCGGTAATCAGCGCCACATCGCTGCCCAGCCCCTTGCCCATAATGGCAGAGGTAGGCGTCAGCATTTCCCGCATGCCCGGGCCCCCTTTGGGCCCTTCAAACCGGATCACCAACACGTCTCCGGCCACAACGGTGCCGTCCATAATCCGCTCCTGGGCCTCTTCCTCGGACTGGAACACCCGCGCGCGACCGGTGAAATGGGTGCCCTCCTTGCCGGTGATTTTAGCCACCGCGCCAGTGGGCGCCAGGTTGCCGTATAGGATACGCAGATGGCTATCCGCCTTGATAGGGTCATCAAAGGCGTGAATGATGTCCTGGCTTGCCGGGTATGGAGCCACGTCTTCCAGGTTGTCCGCCAGCGTTTTCCCGGTGACGGTCATGCAGTCGCCATGGAGCATTCCCCGGTCCAGCAACATCTTCATCAACGGCTGGATGCCGCCAATAGCCACCAGTTCCGACATCATGTAGTGACCGCTGGGGCGCAGATCCGCCAATACCGGAACCCGTTTGCCGATTTCCACGAAGTCGTCCAGCGTCAAGTCAACGCCAACGGTGCTGGCCATGGCAATCAGGTGCAGCACCGCGTTGGTGGAGCCACCCAGGGCAATCACCACAGTGATGGCATTTTCGAACGCCTCACGGGTCATGATGTCCGATGGCTTCAGGTCTTTCTCCAGCAGGTTGAGCACGGCCGCGCCCGCCGCCCTGCAGTCTGCTGCCTTGGTCTCGGAAATGGCGTTCTGGGCCGAACTGCCCGGCAGGCTCATGCCCATGGCTTCAATCGCTGAGGCCATGGTGTTGGCGGTGTACATGCCGCCACAGGAGCCAGGGCCCGGAATCGCGGTTTCCTCGATCTGTTTGACCTCAATCAGGTCCAGGTCACCCCGGGCATGGGCACCCACCGCCTCAAACACAGAAATGATGTCGGTGTGATTCTCGCCGGGCATGATGGTGCCGCCATAGACAAATACCGACGGCCGGTTCAGCCTTGCCAGGCCCATCATGCAGCCGGGCATGTTCTTGTCGCAGCCGCCGATGGCAACCAGGCCATCGAAACCTTCGCAGCCGGCCACGGTTTCAATGGAGTCGGCAATGACTTCCCGCGACACCAGGGAGTACTTCATACCCTCAGTGCCGTTGGCGATGCCGTCGGAAACGGTGATGGTATTGAACGTCAGGCTCTTGCCCCCGGCCTCGTCGGCACCCGCGGCCGATTCCTCCGCCAGTTGGTTGATGTGCATATTGCAGGGCGTCAGGTTGCTCCAGGTCGAGGCAATACCGATCTGGGGTTTGCGGAAATCTTCATCGGTAAACCCCACGGCCCGCAACATGGCGCGGCTTGCGGACTTGCCCAGGCCGTCGACCACGGGCGCGGAATAACGGCGGCGTTTGTCTTCTGTCATTACTGTGCTCTCCTGAATGTCCGGTTGGCCCGGCCTTGTTTCTGTCATTAACAAAAGACTGTCAGAAACGCCCGGCGACAGCAATACAACGCCCCGGGCAATACCTTACGCCCTTCTGCACATAAACATCCGTAAAGCTTTGCCAGTCGCTCACGGTTATCGGAAATAGCGATTTGCCTTGTTCAGGGCCAGGGCTTACTATCACGCACCTTTTTGGTGCAAATGACTCAGGTTAACGAGAGAACAATGGGACGCAGAAACGAACGACTGCGCTGGCAGCTAGCCAGCGGTCTGCTAAAGGTGTTTCATCTTGAACAGCTGACGAACCGATACAGTCGCCGGACTGTGATGGCGGGGTTTAGCCTGATCAACGGCACGCTGAGTATCGCGCTTGTTTCCTTTATCGCACTGGTCACACAGGAAGCCTTCATATTCCCGTCGCTGGGCGCGACGGCGTTTATACTGTTCCACGTTCCGCTCGCGGAACCGGCTTCTCCGCGCAATACCTTTTGCGGCCACCTCATCGGTGCATTGATGGGGCTGTTCAGCCTTCATGTTTTTGGCCTACAGGACCAGGCCTCGGCATTTTTACACGGCGTCGATCTGCCAAGGGTCGGCGCTTCGGCTTTATCCCTCGGATTGACCGGCTGCCTGATGGTACTATTCCGTGTCGTGCATCCGCCGGCCGGAGCCACTGCGCTCATCGTATCACTCGGCCTGATGCCTGATCCGGCACAATTGCCCGTCCTGATGGCTGGCGTTTGCCTGCTTCTGGCACACGCTTATTGTATGAACAGGCTGTCAGGCATTCCCTATCCGGTTTGGTCTGCAACGAAATCCACCCCATCGACTAGAGCTGTATCGAGTCCATGAGAATCATCATCCGCTATTTTTTCCGTACCCTTCGGCTGATCCTGACCCCCGTCATGCTGATCAGCGAGAAGTTGAGCACGCCCAAGAGCATCACGCGCACGCCTGACGCGCAGGCAAAGGTGGACAGTGCCTGCGAAGACCTCGCGCTTTACCAGTTCACGGCCTGCCCCTTCTGCATCAAGGTCCGCAAGGAAATCGCGCGCCTGGGCCTCAACATTGAAACCCGTGACGCACAGCATGACGGCGAACACCGCTCAGAGCTGGAAGCCGGCGGCGGTCACGTCAAGGTGCCTTGCCTGCGGATCCGGCAGGATGACGGCAAGGATCAATGGCTGTACGAATCCGACGACATCAGGCTATGGCTGCAGCGGCAATTCGAACCCGCCGCCTGAGTCCTTCGGCAGCGGGTGTACAGACCCCGTCAACCGGGCGTAACCAGTGAACGGTTGCCCGGCCCCGGCAAGGTCTGCCGGGCAGCATTTCGATCACTCACAATCTCGTAGTTACGGTCTTTGACGGTGCTGACGAAGCGCCAGTCCGCCCTCGCCTCATCGGGCGTAAACGTCACCAGCATGTAGCCCCGCTGGTTCACGTTCAGGTAATCGAGATCGTCCACCAGGAGCTTTATAGCCGCCTCGGCATCGGGTATGGTCGCTTCCGGCAACTGGAGATAGTCTTCAAGACCGGGGGAAGAAACCCCCGGCGTGGCGAACTCCACACCCACCTGGTCACCATTGCCGGTTTTCAGGTTGCTTGCCCAGGCGTTGTGGGTATCCCCGGCCAATACCACGAGGTTCTTTTGTAGTTGCCTCGCCGTTTCCAGAATCACTTCCCGTTCCACGTAGTAGCCGTCCCAGGCGTCCAGGTTGTAGGGCAGCACGGTTTCGATCCGGGCGATTTCCTCGTCGGTCAACGAGGGATCTCCAGCCAGGTAGCGGCCCTTGAGGTTGGCCAGCTCCGCGAACAAGGGCAGCAACACAGAC
Organism: Marinobacter sp. B-12; assembly: GCF_056857915.1. NCBI lineage: Bacteria > Pseudomonadati > Pseudomonadota > Gammaproteobacteria > Pseudomonadales > Marinobacteraceae > Marinobacter > Marinobacter sp. B-12. Next base: position 39,695 of record NZ_JBSXOB010000025.1, read on the forward strand.
GGGTCAGGGTTGATGATGCCGGCCAGCAGCTCCGCGGGCAGCGTCATCCGCCCCATCAACACTTGCTGCCCCAGTACCTGCCAGGTGGCAGTCGAGGTTGCCAGCGCGTTCTCAAGCCAAAGCCGCTGCTCCGCTCCCAGCATGGTGCGGTTCGGATCGCCTACATCTGCAGCAAACCGGGCTGCGTCAATGCCATCCTGGGTCAGATAATCAGTGTAGGCCAGTTGCTCGTCGCGGCCGATGATTCGTGTGTCCAGCATGTGCAGATCCACCAGGTCGCCAAAGCGGAAACTACGGGAGATGGTTTCCCGGTCTCCGTCCGTGACCGGCCGGATCGGCATCCATTCAAAGTATGCCCGCAGTGCATCGAGCTTACGGTCACTGAAATCACCCTCATCGGCATTGTGGTTCTCAGCACCGTTCCGCCAGGTATCGTTGGCCACTTCGTGGTCATCCCAGACAGTGATGAACGGCACCTTGCGGTGCAATTCCCTCAAATGGTCATCGCCCCGGTAGATGGCGTAGCGGCGGCGGTAATCCTCCAGGGTGATGAGCTCACGGTTGTTCGATGCGGGGAACGTACGGCCCATGGCGTCTGCCTGCCCAGCACCATAGCTGTCCGGATCGCTGTCGTACTCATAGAGATAGTCCCCCAGATGCAGCACGGCGTCCAGGTTGTCCAGGCCCGCGATTTCCCGATACACGTTGAAGTAGCCGGCGGGGTAATTGGAGCACGACACCACCGCGAACCTCACCTGGCTCACCGTGCCCTCAGGAAGAGTCTGCGTCATACCGGTCGGGGAGGTGCTTCTGGCGGTGCGGAAACGATAGTAATAGCGCTGACCTGGCATCAGGCCCCGAACATCCACCTTGAACGTGTAATCGTGCTGAGCCGCGGCGCGCGAGCGGCCGGAGTGAGTCATGCTGCGGAAGTCAGCGTCAGTAGAGACTTCCCAGGCGATGTCCACGTCCCGCCCGGAATCGTCGTCCGGTACGGCACGGGTCCAGAGGATTACGCCATCCTGCAGGGGGTCGCCACTGGCAACGCCCTGCGAGAAGCGGATATCGCGTTTGTCGCTGCTGTCGAGTATGCATCCGGCCAGCCCTGTGGATATGGCAACAGCGCCCATGCCCATGGCGGATGCTTTCAGGAAGTCCCTGCGGCTCAATCGTTTCATACCTTTTCCTGCCCTGGTTTAGTGGTCAGGTAAAAGGTAGCGCCAAAGTGTAACGACAGGATGACGGATGGCGACATCCTGAATAGCAAATCACGACAAGCCGGGGAAATCCGCTACCCTTCGACGAAAACCGGCCCCAGGCCGTAGTTCCAGAGGATGACGGAGCCAACACGGGTTGACACCAGGATGACCAGCGCCACCGTCAGCAAGGCACCGGCGTACATCACCGCCTGGTCCTTGGGAATGCCCATGACAATCGGCAGGCCGTCGTACATCAGCCAGGCGCCATAACAAGCTGCCGCCAGAAAGACCAGGGCATTGAACCAGGGCACTGGATAAAGCAACGCAAAACCGGCGAGGAACAGCGGCGTACAGGAATACGACGCCAACGCAATGCCGTTAGAAGGAACGGTCTCTTCATGGGCGCCATACGTCCGGGCCATCCAGTTGATGGCGAACCCCAGGGCAAACACGCCCACCAGCATGGCCAGATAGGTCAGAACGCTTAGCTGTATCGCGCTGACTTCCGTGAGCTTTATGACGCGCTCACCGCTCACCGTCCAACCGATATGGGCCGTGGAGATGTAGGCACAGATTGGCGCTATCGCGCCAAGCAACAGCACATAGGCAACATAGAGCCGCCGGGGAGGTGCGTGTTCCTTGCGGATTTCGGCCCACTCGGCATCGGGATGGGTGAACAGACCAAATGCGTGATTCAGGAGCATGGCTTTACCCCCTTGAGGTAATTTTATTATTGGTTGAATGGATACGCCTCACGGGCCTGGAAAGATCAGGCCACGCTACCTTCAACTATAGCCTAGAAACGCAAGTGTTAAAGCCATCTTGTCTTTTATTGCCAATCACTTCCCGACAAAACCTTACGCTTTTCTAGGGTCGGTAGCAGCGACAAGCGGCTGATCACGATGCTGGTCCCTGAAACCAAGCAGACTCTCAACACCGGTAAAATCCACCAGATCCCGGAAATCGATCCAATCCACCAGACAGTAGAGGCAAATGGCCGGGTAGCTCCACTGAGAAAACTGACCGTCGTCCACCATGGCCGCCAAGGTTCTGAACGTCATCATGATGCGTTCTCGCTGGAGGTTGAAAAACATCAGGTCTTCGTTGGTATCGATGCCGGAGCGGGCCGAAAGCAGCAGGATCACCGCAGAGTCGTTGGCGGCGTCAATCAGCGTCAGCTGGTTTTCCTGATCCCAGGTCAACGGCGCCAGGCTCTGCTTCTCGCTGAGGTAGCGGGCGATTGCCCGGGAATCGTAGACCTCCTGGTTATCGTCGATCAGCATGGGAATCTTCAGCGCCGGGTTGTTGCGCCGGAGCTCATCCCTGCCCTGACCATAAATATCGAGGTTCACGAATTCATAATCACTATCGGCCAACAGCAGCCTGATACGACGAACATAGGGGGACGTGGTGGAACCGATCAGTTTCATGAAATCTCCTTGTTTGAATGATGTTAATGTCAGAGCAGGTCTTCAGGATCTGCAAACTCATAGCCGGTGGACTCGGCCACCTCGCGGAAAGTGACCTTGCCCTGGAACACGTTAAGGCCGTTGCGCAGATGCGGGTCATCATTCATCGCCCTTTCCGGTCCCTTGTTGGCCAGGGCGACGATAAACGGCAGTGTTACATTATTCAGTGCCAGAGTGGAGGTTCTTGCCACCGCACCCGGCATATTGGCGACACAATAATGCACCACCCCATCCACGACGTAGGTGGGCGCGTCGTGCGTGGTGGGTTTCGAAGTTTCAGTACAACCGCCCTGATCAATAGCCACATCTACGATAACACTGCCTTCGGGCATGCGGCTGACCATATCACGGGTCACCAGCTTGGGTGCGGACGCTCCGGGAATCAGCACACCGCCGATGACCAGGTCCGACTCGATCACCGCTTCCTCCAGCGTCGCGGCGGTTGAGAACAGCGTACTGATGCGGTTGCCATAGAGATGATCGAGGTTTCTCAATACGTCCATGTTGCGGTCCAGTACTGTTACATGGGCCCCCAGGCCGATGGCCATTGCGACCGCGTTCTGCCCCACCACACCACCGCCAATCACGGTTACCCTCGCTGGGCTCACACCCGGCACACCGCCCAGAAGTACGCCCCGACCGCCAAGGGATTTTTCCAGGCAGTGGGCACCAGCCTGAATCGACATTCGCCCCGCCACTTCCGACATAGGGGCCAGTAGCGGCAGCCGCCCCTGGTTGTCCGTGACCGTTTCATAGGCAATACAGGTCGCCCCCGATGCTACCAGGTCATCGGTCTGAGCCTGGTCCGGCGCAAGGTGCAGGTAGGTAAAGAGGGTCTGGCCGGACTTTAACAAGGCTCGCTCTTCCGCCTGGGGCTCCTTGACCTTGACGATCATGTCGGCCGCTTCGAACACAGCGGTTCCGCTATCGAGAATCTCAGCCCCGGCCCTCGTATAGTCCTCGTCCGTGAAGTCAATGGCAGCACCAGCATTCATCTCAACGCAAACACTGTGGCCGTGGCCACACAGCTCATGGACCGCCGCCGGTGTCATTCCCACCCGGTACTCGTGATTCTTGATCTCCTTCGGTACGCCTATCTTCATGCCTGACCCCTTGAATCTGTCGGGTAAACAATGTTTCATCCCGTAAAGTGTAGTAAAAAGGTCTGACACCGGCAGTAGCAATTGAATGCATCGGTTTAATGGGCCTCGGCGTAAAACCCGAAGCAATCCATGCAATCGCCCCAAACGGAGCAGGAACCCATGAACAAACACAGGCACGCCCTGGCGGCAGCGCCGCTCTCACTCGCAGTAGCCCTTACCCTGGCAAGCGGACAGGTGACAGCCGACATGCAGACAGAAACCGTGGAATACACCGTAAACGGCAAAACGTTTACCGGCTACATGGCGTACGACGATGAAGCCGAAGGCAAGCGCCCCGGTGTTCTGGTGGTTCACGAATGGTGGGGGCACAATGAGTTTGCCCGTGAGCAGGCGGAAAAGCTGGCCGCCGCTGGTTACACAGCATTTGCGCTGGACATGTATGGCTCGGGCAAACTCGCCGAGCATCCCGAAGACGCGCAGGCTTTCATGAAGGAAGCGACCAAGGACATTGATCAGGTCAAGGCTCGCTTCATGGCTGCCAAGGAGTTGCTCGCACAGCACGACAGTGTCGACGGCAGCAAGATTGCCGCCCAGGGTTATTGCTTTGGCGGTGCCGTGGTACTGAACATGGCACGCCTGGGTGTGGATCTGGACGCCGTCGTCAGCTATCACGGCGCGCTGGGCAGCCCCATCAAAGCCGAAGCCGGCAAGGTTCAGCCCCGGATTCACGTCTACACCGGTGGCGCAGACAAGATGGTGCCATCGGATCAGGTGTCCAGCCTGGTGAAAGAAATGCAGGATGCCGGAGCCGATCTAACCCTGGTCAGCTTTCCCGGTGTCATGCACTCGTTCACCAATCCGGGAGCGGATAAGATCGCCGAGGAGTTCAATATGCCCATCGCCTATGACGAGCAGGCTGCAAAACGTTCCTGGGAGGGTACCTTGCGGCTTTACGAAGACGTTTTTAGCGACTGATCATTACCCCTCAGAGGGCACCTTCTATGGTGCCCCTCACTTCCTCCCGGACTTCCCTCTCCTCACGTCCGGCGGTGGTCACCGGCGGATGAACGATGATCTCGATCAGACCTGGCGAAAACACCGCCGTTCCCTTGGGGAGTCGGTCATGGGAGCCCCGGATCGTCACCGGTAGAATGGGCAGCTCGCCGTCGCGGGCAATGACAAACCCGCCTTTCTTGAAGGGCAGCAGCTTGCCATCCCAGGATCGGGTGCCTTCGGGAAACATCAGGATGCCGGTGCCCTCGGGCAACTGGGCGACACCACGCTTGATGCTCTCAAGCGCATCACTGCCTTTTGACCGGTCAATGAAAAGGTTACGCGAGGTTTCCAGCGCAAGACCGAACAGGGGCACCTTACGCAGTTCTTTCTTGATCACCCAGCGGTATTGCAGTCCCAATGCCAGCACCAGGGCCGGGGGATCAAAGTAGGACGCGTGATTGCTGAGGATAACGTAGCGCTGGGTCGGATCAATGTGCTCGCGTCCGCTGACTTTCAGGCGGATACCGGTGAGTTTTAGCATGCACCAGGCGTATACCTGGGTGCCGTGAAAGGCGGCGTTGCCGCTACGGCCGGCAAGAGCAGCGGCGACAATGGGCAAGAACAGGATCAGCGTGAGCAGCGCAGCCCAAAACAGGATCCAGACAGCTTTGAGGGTGTTCAACATAACAGGCCCTGAGCAAACTAACAGCTAGGCGATCGCCCGGCGGCAGGGGATAAAAGATGTCACATTCGGGTGGCAATCACAAAATCCACTCACAAAAAAAGGCAGCCGAAGCTGCCTTTCTGGCGGTGCCCTACTATCCGTTAGATAGCAGTAACGTTTTCCGCCTGAGGACCTTTCTGGCCCTGGGTAACGGTGAACTCAACCTGCTGGCCTTCTGCCAGGGTCTTGAAGCCGCTGCCCTGAATTGCGCTGTAGTGAACGAATACGTCCGGGCCGCCTTCACGAGTGATAAAGCCAAAGCCTTTTGCTTCGTTGAAGAACTTAACAGTGCCGGTAGTAGTAGACATACTTAAACTTCCTGAAATCAATCATTTTATCTTGCCGCCAGGCTATCGTTGTGATGCCTGATCAGCGTTTACGGAAATACAGAATTCGCGGAATCAAAAACAGGACGGTCACTACTAACTGCGGAGGTACGTCTTATTCATGAAAGCTTTACTGAATCTTTCCTTCGCAAATAACTCTACTCTTTGTTTTTGGGATTGCCAAGCGTATTTTTAATTTATTGCGTACGTAGTGTTACCCATCATCCCCGAACCAGTCCGAAGGTGTAAATTCCCAGTGCTGTCATGAGGATAGAGCCAACAACATGAGCGAGAATTCCAGCCAGGGCCATGCTCCATTTGCCTTCCTGGATGGCGGACAGCATTTCCAGGGAGAAGGTGGAGAAGGTGGTCAGGGCGCCGCAAAGACCGGTAATGGCAAACAGGCGCCACTCCGGCGCCAACGAGGTGCCATGTACGAAATAGCCAATAAACAGGCCAATGAGCCAGCCGCCGGAGAGGTTGGCTACAAGGGTGCCGTAGGGAATGGCGTGGTAGCCGCTGTTGAGCCAAAGCCCCAGAGCCCATCGCAGATTCGCACCAATGACGGCTCCGGTGCTTACCGCCAGGATTGATAGCCACATTCCCAAATTACCTCATGATTTGGTGCCTGCCAGGTGTTGCCACCCGGCACCCCTCAATCCAAACCCCGCTGCCTTCTATCAGGCCGGGTTGTGGTCGATCAGTGTGTCCTTGTTGCGGGCAAACTCGTCGAACGGGAAGTCGTCGACAGTCAGCATTTCCAGGACCACGGCTTCGTACTCGCGCATGAACTCGGCCTCTTCCTTGGTGAAGATGTCCGCTTCCAGTGCGGCTTCGAAGCGTTCTTCCGGATGCAGTGCGTCCATCGGCAACTGCCCCTTGGCATACGCCTTGGTGACTTTGCGATAAAGCTGTTCGGCCTTGTCGTAATCCTTCAGCAAGTAGTTGTATTGAGCAATGGGATTCTCAACCGCACCCTTGCCTTCGCCAGCAGTCGTCCAGGCGCCGGCCAGCAGTTTCTCCCGCACGGGGCTATCAGTGGAGATGGATTTCGCCAGCTTCCGGGAGAGGTCGTCGTGGGGTTTGTCCCAGCGACGACCGAGAGGCATGGTGATGGCGCGCAGAGTCAGGGCTACCGGCCGATTTGGCAGGTTCTGAAGGAATTCGTCCATGGCATTTTCAGCACGATACAGCAGCAGTGCCAGGCTGTATTCCATCAGGTCCCGTTCACCGTCAACCGGCTGGGTTTCATGCCAGTTCTTGAGCACCATGGAGGCCAGGTAGAGGTTGGCCAGAACATCACCAAGGCGGGCCGAGATCAACTCACGCATTTTCAGCTCCGACCCCAGTGTGGTCATTGCGGCGTCGGCGCATAGACCGAAGGCGGCGCTAAAGCGGGCCACACCCTGAGCGTATTTGCGTGAATCATGATCAAACGGTACGTCGGGTTTGCCAATGCCCAGGGCCTGAGTGAACGCACGGGCGGCGTTGCCGAAGATCAGGCCGGCGTGGCCAAAGAACGCATCATCGAAAGCGTCGATATCATCGTTGTCTTTGGCCGCCAGCTCTTTCAGCACGTAGGGATGGCAGCGTATTGCACCCTGGCCAAAGATCATCAGGCTGCGGGTCATGATGTTGGCGCCTTCCACGGTGATGGACACCGCCGCCCCACTGAAGCCAATACCGAGGTAGTTGCGAGGACCCAGGGTCACCGTTTTTCCGCCGTGGACGTCCATCGCATCGGTCAGTACCGCACGCTGCATTTCGGTCAGGTGGTATTTCAGGATGGCCGAAGGCACGGCCGGCTTTTCGCCTTTGTCGATCAGGTTCGCCGTCTGGTTGACTGCAGACTGGGCGATGTAAGTCTGGGCTGCGATGCGAGCCAGGGGCTCCTGCACGCCTTCCATATCCGCCACGGGCGTATTGAACTGGCGGCGAACCCGGGTGAAGCCGCCAGCAGTACCCACGGAGTAGGCAGCCGCCCCGGCCGCACCGGATGGCAGCGTGATGCAGCGCCCGACGGACAGGCACTCAACCAGCATGCGCCAGCCCTGCCCCGCCATCTCCTGACCACCGATGATGTAATCCAGCGGAATGAACACGTCGGTGCCCTTGATAGGGCCATTCATGAACGGGGTACCGATGGGGCAATGCCGGCGGCCAATTTCCATGCCCTTGGTGTTGCGGGGAATCAGCGCACAGGTGATGCCGTAATCCTTGGTGTCGCCCAGCAGTCCGTCCGGGTCGAACATGCGGAAGGCGAGTCCAACCACAGTGGCAACCGGCGCCAGGGTAATCCAGCGCTTCTCGAAGTTGAGGCGCAGACCCAGCACTTCCTTGCCCTCGAACTCGCCCTTGCAGACCACACCGGTATCCGGCAGCGAGGTGGCGTCGGAGCCGGCGCGGGGACCGGTCAGGCCAAAGCAGGGAATTTCGCGGCCATCCGCCAGTCGGGGCAGATAGTGGTTCTTCTGTTCGTCCGTGCCGTACTTGACCAGCAGCTCACCCGGGCCGAGGGAATTGGGCACGCCCACGGTAACCATCAGCATCTCGTTGGCCGCCAGCTTCTGCAACACCGCTGTCTGTGCCTTGGCGGAGAAGTGCAGGCCGCCGTATTCCTCCGGAATGATCATGCCGAAGAATTTCTCTTTCTTGAGGAACTCCCACAAATCTGCCGGCAGATCAGCACGTTCCACGGCCAGGTCCCAGGCGTTGCACATGGAAATAGCCTGGGTGCACTGGTTGTCCACAAAAGCCTGCTCTTTCTCAGACAGGCCCGTGTTACGGTTGATCAGCAGGCTGTGCCAGTCAGGGCGTCCGGTGAACAGCTCGCCATCCCAACTGACGGTCCCCGCTTCCAGAGCCACCTTTTCGGTGTCAGACACCTTGGGAGCGACTTTCTTGAACATGGCGAATACCCGCGGGGTCAGCCAGTTCCGGCGAAATCCCGGCAGGCCTGCAGCGGCGGTAACAGCGGCGCCGATGAACAGGGTGAGCGCGAGTAGACCCGACGCCAGAAACAGTGAAAGCAGGCCTGTTACCACCATCACCCCGATAGCGGGTTTGGCGCCGGATTCCTTGCGCATCACAACAAGAAGGCCGGTAACAGCAGCAAGAAACAGTATGAAAGTCATCATGGATACTCTCTGTCGTCCGTGGTTTCGAATGTCAAAAACTACATTTTGTTACGTTCAACCTACCTGATCAGATGAATCCTGACCAGCAACTGGTTCACCATCAGGCAGTTACAATAACGCGAATGCCTTCCAGGGACAGGCTGGCCTGCCCCAGTAATGTCTCTGCGGCACCCAACTGTTTACGGAAGAAATCGATTTCGTCGTTCCGAATGGTCGGATTGACCTTCTTCATTGCCTCAAGACGCTGGATTTCCGGCCCGAACACGTCTCTGACCTGCGCCAGCGCCGATCTCTTCAGTGGTTCCAGATGCGGCTCGGCCAGGCGCTCGGCATGATCGACCATGGTTTCCACCTGCGGGCGAATCTGCGGCACGATGGCCTGGGCGGTCCGCCTGCGGATGTTCGAGCACATATCGTTGAGGCGGTCGTGAGGCAGGGTTGCCGACAAGTCACGCCCGTTCACATCCACCAGCAACCTCAACGGCGAGACCGGCAGGTACCGGGACAACTGCAGCGATTCAGGCGCCGGGCAATGTACGGCATACAGGGCCTCCAGCAACAGGGTACCGGGTGGCAGCGCCTTGACCGTCATACTGGCCAGAGCCGCCTTACCCAACCCGGAACTGGTGACCGATTCCATGATGCCGGTCACCAGCGGATGCTCCCAGCTCATGAAGGCCATGTCTTCACGTTCAAGAGCCTGCTGACGACTCCAGGTAACGGTCAGGCCGTCTTCCGGCAGTTCGGTCACGTGTCCGGCCTGGTATTGCTCTCCCGGCCTCAGCACGTCGGCATGCTCGGAATGATCCTCGACATCAACGCCGAGAATATCGCAGGCCTCGATCATATAGTCACGGAGCTGGGCAGACTCCTCCTCGGATTCGATCTGGCTGATCAACGCCTCTGCCACGTCCGGACGGCAGGAGTTAAGCTCAATGAGTGCGTCGCGACCGTTGCGCAACAACGTACGCAGGCGCTCGGCCTCGGCAAGGGAGGCATCCACCAGTGCCGGCAGATCGTCCGTCGCACCCTCAATCACGGCTCGCCACTGCGCGGCCACGTAATCGTGGACAGCGACACCCACGGAGCAACTTTCGTTGAACGCGTTCAAGCCCTCCTCAAACCAACGGTACTGGACCTCCTGGGCCGTTCCCTGCAGGTAGGGAATATGGATGTCGATGGTGTCGGTCTGGCCAATACGGTCGAGCCGGCCGATGCGCTGTTCCAGCAAATCCGGGTTGGCGGGCAGGTCGAACAGGATCAGGTGATGGGCGAACTGGAAATTGCGCCCCTCACTGCCGATTTCCGAGCAGATCAGCGCCTGGGCGCCCTGTTCAGTATCGGCGAAGTAAGCTGCGGCCCGGTCGCGCTCGATCAGGCTCAGGTGTTCATGGAAGGCGGCGCTACGGATACCGGCACGCAGCTGCAGATAGTGCTCCAGGGCCATGGCGGTCGAAGCGTGGGCACAGATCACCACCACCTTGGCCGGCTTCAGGCCGGTCAGGGTCTTCTCCAGCCAGGCGACACGGGGATCGTCCGCCAGCCATTGTTCTTCGTCCACGGCCGTTTCGGGCGTTAACCCGGCAACGCCCTGGCAAACATCTTCTTGCAGGTAGAGTTCCGGGCAGGGTAACGCAACCGGTAGCGGATGGCGCTCCGGGAACCCCTTGATGGTGGCGCGGGTGTTCCGGAACAGCACCCGACCGGTACCGTGACGGTCCAGCAAGGCGTCCACCACGGCCTGCGCCGGCTCCTGGGACGCCATCAACTCTTCAAGCTCATCACCCAGCCAGCCCTTGAGGGCCTTCCGGTCTGCGTCGGAGAGAGCGGTTATGCCTTGCTCTCGGATATGGGAAACCACCCCATTGATCACTTCGTACTGCTTTTCCTCTTCCCGGAAGGTCTCCAGATCGTGAAAACGTGCCGGGTCCAGTAATCTCAGGCGGGCAAAATGGCTGGCCACCCCCACCTGCTCCGGGGTTGCGGTCAACAGCAGCAAGCCATTGCTGGCGTCTGAAAGCTGCTCGACCAGCCGATATTCAGGGCTTGCCACCTCCGGGCTCCAGGCCAGGTGATGGGCCTCGTCCACCACCATCAGGTCCCAACCAGCGGCAACGGCATCCGCCTGAGCCTGTTCGCTGGTCATCAGGAAATCCAGGCTGCACAGTGCAAGCTGTTCACTCTCGAACGGATTTTCATCGGCATCGGTCAGGTCGTCACCCTCTTCCGACAATCCCTCCAGATCTTCCATGGCCTCATACCGGCTGCGATCAATGATCGAGAATCGCAGGTTGAACCGCCGCAGCATTTCCACCAACCACTGATGCATCAACGAATCCGGCACCACGATCAGCACGCGACGGGCACGGCTGGTATGCAACTGATAATGAAGAATCAGGCCGGCTTCAATGGTTTTGCCCAACCCCACTTCGTCTGCTAACAGAACCCGGGGGGCATAGCGCTTGGCCACTTCGTGAGCGATATAAATCTGGTGTGGCAGGTGCTGCGTGCGCGCACCGAGCAGGCCCTGGGCCGAGGATGCCCGTAACCGGTCCAGATGTTGCGCGGTGGCCATCCGCAGGCGAAACGCACCGTTGCGATCAAACTGGCCGGCAAACAGCCGCTGGTGGGGGGCTGAAAAGTCCACAGAACTGCTGAGTTTTACCTCGGAGACCTGGATCAGGTTTTCCCCGCCGTCATCGGCGTGATACATCAGAACGCCGCCAATATCCTCCACGGCCCTCACGGTGTAGCGTTCGCCATCGAAGGTCTCGATAGTCTCGCCAATCTGGTAGATGATCCTCGACAGCGGAGCATTGTCGATGGCGTAGGTGCGCTCCTCGTCCGCCGCCGGGAAACCCAGCGTCACACGGCGGCCCGAGATGTCCGTGACAATACCAAGGCCAAGCGCGGTATCGCTGTGGCTAACCCAGCGCTGACCAATTACAAATTCCGATGTATCCAAGAAACCTCCGACAGATTTAACTCACCGTAACTGCTTTATACGTCTGTGTTCGAGGGGCCGTTCTCACGCACCCAATAGGCGGTGGCACCACAAACCGCGGCCGGCACCACCACCAGGTTCAACACTGGCACCATGGCCGCCAATGCCACCGGCAGGCCAAACCCGAGGGCCGACAGGCGGGTATCACCCAGCAGGCGCCGCAAGGCCGGGAAACTGACCCGATGATTGTCCGCCGGGTAGTCCACGTACTGCAGCGACATCATCCAGCAATTGAAGACAAACCACAGTACGGCCGCCACCAGGTTGACCACCGGGATAACACCGATGATGAAAAGGCCAATGGCCCGCGGCAGGTAGTAGAGGATTTTCTGCACCTCCCGCCAGAGAGAGCGGGGGATGTCCCGTATGATCTGGCTCCAACCGTCATCGGTGCTGACCTCCTGACCAGTCAGGTGCTTTTCCGTCAATTCCGCCAGGTAACCGTAAAAGGGCGAGCCGATCAGGTTCGCCAGGATCACGAACCCATAAGCCAACATCAACAGGATGACGACGCCGTAGAGAATCCAGAACAGCCAGTCGAGGCTTTGTAGCCACGCCCAATCCGGTAACCAACTCATGGCTGTGGCAATCATCGCTGTAAAGAGTTCAGCCAGAAAGTAGAACAAGAGGCCGAATAACAGAATGTTAATAACCAGGGGGATAACAACAAACAATCTCAGTCCGGGCTGCCGTATCAGCCGGAATCCTTCTCCAAGGTAACCCAGGCCGCGGAAAAAATTACCTTTCAACATACCTCGCAGCACCTCAGCTTCGATGACAGTGATGGGGCGCAAAGCATATCATGTTGCAAACTCCACCACAGCCCGACAGTGACCATGGCATTCCTGAGGCAACGCATTCTGATTCTGCTCGAGTATCAGCCTTTTTGGCGGGCGATACTGGTTCTTTCGGCCGCCGCCATCATCTACCTTGCAACCACCAGCCAACCCTACCCGATTCCCTCGGCAGCCAGCGACAAGGTCAATCACCTGCTGGCATTCTTCCACCTGACGGTGGTTACCCGCCTGGCTTGGCCGAACCTGGGGAAACTGTGGATTGTCATTGGCCTGCTGGTGTTCGGGCTGGGCATTGAACTTGTCCAGGCCCAGTTCCCCTACCGGACCTTTGCCATTGCCGATATTCTCGCCGACGCTGCGGGCATTGCTGTCGGGTTACTGCCATGTCCCGGATTTATAAGACCACACCAGCAAAACGACCGGGCCATCGCTCACGTCAACAGCCGTCAATAAAATACCCTGCTGCGGACTTGAGATATCAACTCGTATCCATGTGAGATATTTCCTACAAACACGTAAGATCTTGCTGCGACATAACGTAGGCTTCCCTGACCGGAACACCCACCTAAATTTCAAATAACTGATATCAAAGGGTTTATTATTACATCTCTGCCAGTGTAGGCGCTCTGGCGTGCACAGTTCACATGTTTGTAAAACTGCGATTGGTATAGTGATCACATCAAGGATGACAGGGAAATGGACGTCGCATTGGATGCACCCCGGCAATTGGATGCAGGGAGAAGCAGGGACACAGGGATGGCTCGCTTAAGGGAAACCTCTTCGGATTGCCGGCTCGGACGCCGGCACCAGGGACTGGCAAGGGAAATCGGCAACAGGGTAGTTGCCAACAGCGCAGGGACGCGACACCTGTTCCGAGAAAGGGTAGCCGAAAGGTTGCCCTTTTTTTTCGTCCGCTCTCAGGTCATCGAGCCTTGTCCTGCCAGGTAAACCCGCACCCGATTAAACTCCTCAAACTCATTCAGGTCTGGCCAGGTACGGCCTTCGATCACTCCCTGCTGCCGGTAGTGATCGTCACCAAGGTTCCGCAAGCGAGAATCCGCCAGTATCACCAAAGGCGCGGCGTGCCTGAACTCGGACAGCAGCGGGCGATTTTCCGGGTCATACAACACGTCCGCGGCGGTCACAACGTCCACATCTCCCGGTTGCGTTGCCCAATCGTCACTCAGGGTCACCGACACGTCATTTAACCTGGCGTTCGCCGCAGCAGCGTCCAGTGCAGCCCGGTCGATATCGCAGGCGATGGCCTCCCTCGCCCCGGCCATGGCGGCAGCGATGGCCACCACTCCGGAACCGGATCCAAAATCCAGCACCTTTTTGCCTTTCACCAGGTGTGGATGTGCGAGGATATAGGCCGCCAACACCTGTCCACTGGCCCAGCAAAACGACCAGTACGCCGGCTCAGCAACTACCAGCTGCGCCTCTTCGTGGCTCAACGGGCCTTCCAGTACCCCTGGGTCGAACAGGTAGAGGAAGATGTCGGGGCAACCCGCAGGAGATGTTACAGCAACCTGCCCCCGGCTGAGGGTTTTCCGAAGATGTTGATCCAGAATGTCGGGGGTCATGGTTACTCCGGGACACAGGCCTGATACGGCACGCATTGTAGCGGCAGCGACGCGGTGGTACACCTGCAGGCGAGCAAAAAAACAGCATGTTCGTTATACTGCTGCCTCATTTCCCGCACGAATCCGAACCTGCCATGCCGTCCAGACCTGATACCAGTGACTATCTCTCCCTGTTCCTGAACGACGTTCCGCTCATGGACGTAAGGGCCCCGATCGAGTTCAGCAAGGGCAGCTTCCCGACTGCTATCAATGCCCCCCTGATGAACGACGAGGAACGCCACAGGGTTGGCATCTGCTACAAGGAAAAAGGTCAGGACAAGGCTATTGAACTGGGTCACCAACTGGTTTCAGGGGACCTAAAAGCGCAGCGTATCGAAGCCTGGAAGCGGTTTACGGCCACCAATCCGCAGGGCTACCTGTTCTGTTTTCGCGGCGGCCTGCGTTCGCGGTTGACCCAGCAGTGGATCAAAGACTCCGGCATCGAATTTCCGCTCATTCAGGGTGGCTACAAGGCCATGCGTCGCTTCCTGATCGACAGCCTGGAAGCCCTCACTGCATCGTCCGAGTTCGTTGTTCTCAGCGGACGCACCGGCACCGGCAAAACCCGCGTGTTGAATCAATTGCCCAATCCTGTTGACCTCGAAGGGTTGGCAAACCATCGTGGCTCCAGCTTCGGTCGTCAGGTGACGCCCCAACCGGCACAGATTGATTTCGAAAACCGCCTGGCCGTTGCCATGCTCAAGGCCCATCATCACGTCGGCGGGGCGGTGTACCTGGAAGATGAAAGCAGACTGGTGGGCCGGTGCGCCCTGCCGGAAAGTCTCAGGAACCGAATGGCTGCAGCCCCCTTAATGGTGCTGGATCAACCGATCGAGGAGCGAGTACGGATTATCCGCGAAGACTATGTTGACCAGATGACCGCCGACTACGTGGAACGCGACGGCACAGAAGCCGGCTGGCTCAACTTTAGCGACTATCTTCTCAGCGCCCTCGACAGAATTCGGAAACGCCTCGGCGGTGAACGCCATAGCCGACTGCGGCTGATGATGGAAAATGCCCTCGACCGCCAACACCAAACCGGGGAGACCGGTGTGCATCATGAATGGATCGAGGCACTGTTGAAGGACTACTACGACCCCATGTATGACTATCAGCTTAGCCAGAAGCAGGGCCGCGTTGTTGTGAAGGGGGGGCCGGAAACCATCATCGGGTGGGCCAGTCGTTGATTTACAACGTATAACGCTTCCACACAACCCGGACACGCATGTTGTACGTTTGCCACAAACCTCTGCTATAACAAAACGCAGGCAAATCTCAATTGAACAGCCGTTGTCCCTGTCAGATTTCAACCAACAAGCCACTACTACTGAACAAGGAGTCACTGAATGGAAGATCTTCTGGGAACCGACATTAATGCCTCAGAGCTATGGGACCAGGCACTCTCGTTGGTCATGACCTACGCCCCCAAGGTCGTCCTGGCTATTATCACGCTGGTACTCGGCCTCTGGCTGATCAATCGTTGTATCGGTGTTCTCGACAAAAAGCTGGGGGCGAAAGACCCGACACTTAACAAATTCCTGTGTGGCCTGATAAGCGCCATCTTAAAGGTCATGTTGCTGATCTCCGTGGCGTCGATGATCGGCATCGCAACAACATCCTTCATCGCAGTCATTGGTGCTGCTGGCCTGGCCATTGGCCTCGCGCTCCAGGGCAGCCTGGCCAACTTTGCCGGCGGCGTGCTGATTCTGATCTTCAAGCCGTTCAAGGTCGGTGACACCATCGAAGCCCAAGGTTACCTGGGCGCCGTCGCGGAGATCCAGATTCTCTACACGGTGGTGAACACCTTTGACAACCGCCGTATCGTGATCCCCAACGGCAGCCTGTCCAACGCCACCCTGGTGAACGTCAGCATCTACGACAAGCGCCGCTGCGACATGACCTTCGGCATTCACTACGACGACGACATCGACAAGGCCAAGGCCATCCTCCAGCGCCTGTTCGACGAAGACGAGCGTTCGCTGCAGGACCCCGCACCGCGTATCTGCGTGGGCAGCCTGGGTGATAATTCCGTTAACCTGATGTTCCGGGCCTGGGTCGCCACCGATGACCTCTGGCCGTACTACTGGGACATGCACGAAAAAGTGAAGAAGGCGTTCGACGCGGAGGGCATTACCATTCCGTTCCCGCAGCGGGATGTGCATGTCTACAAATCAGAGTGATTGGTATCTCATTAACACACACTGTTACTCGCATTCTGTACAGCCTCAACTAAGCTGACCAGTAATGGCGATGAAGTTGCACCAGCGGCTTCATCGCCAACCACCGGGGCCGGGGCAATAGAAACCACCGGTTCCAGTACCGCTGTCATTGCTGGTAGGAGGTTGTCACTATGCCGGTACAGCAGTTGAAGGAATACCTCGATCAGGCAGGCGTGGAATACATGTGCCTGTCTCACCCCCCTGCGTTCACCGCCCAGCAACTCGCCCACCACGTCAAAATCGCCGGCGACCGGGTCGTGAAAACCGTCATTATCGAGCTGGATGGCAAAATGGCCATGCTGGTCATGCCCGCTACCTGGCGTATCCGCTGGGACCGACTGACCCACATCCTCGATACCGATTTTGTCGACCTTGCGGACGAACAGGAATTCCAGGACCGCTTCCCCGAGTGCGAAGTGGGCGCCATGCCACCGTTCGGCAACCTGTTCGATATGTCCGTGTATTGCGCAGAGGCTCTGACCCGGCAGCCGGAACTCGCCTTTGCCGCTGGCAGTCACACCGAATCCATCCACATGAAGACGTCAGATTTCCTGGAAATGGTGCATCCGATGGTGCTGGAGCAGGGATTTGTAAAACCAGGCGCGCAAAAACCAGCCTGGCTCAAGGGCCGCGCCCGCAGGGCTGAGTCCCTGACCGGCAGCCCCACCGCCAACCTGGCCGGTTACTGACACCAAAAACCGGCCCAGGCTTGATCCGGACGGCTTGTCTGGATGCGTCCATCGCGTAAACTGGGCGTATCAGACAGGAACCCGTTATGACTCAAGCCTTTGATATTGTGATTGTCGGTGCCGGCATGGTCGGTGCTGCCCTCGCGACCGGACTTGGCCGCAGTGGCTTCCGCGTGGCCCTGGTTGACCGTGGCTCCGCCCCTGAATTCGATCCCTCACTGCCTCCGGACATCCGCGTATCAGCCCTGAGCGCCGGCAGTGAGCGCTACCTCAACGATCTTGACGTCTGGCCCGGCATGCTCGCCATGCGCGCCACACCCTACGCCCGCCTGGCGGTATGGGACGAGACCCGCCACCCACTCAGTAACCTGCTGCCGCGCAAGGTCGCCGATGTGGTGTTTGACGCCAGCACCCTGTCCGCCCGACACCTGGGGCATATCGTTGAGAATCGCATCACCCAACAAGCATTATGGAACAGCGCCGCGTCTCTGCCCTCAGTTTCCATGTTCCCAGACAACGCCGTCAGCCACCTCGAAAACGGCAACAACCACGCTGCTGTGACCCTGGAGGACGGCACCGAACTTGAGTGCCAGTTGGTGGTGGGCGCCGATGGCGCCGCGTCCGGCGTCCGGGAACTGGCGGGCATCGGCGTAACCCGGGATCAGTACCAGCAACAGGCAATGGTCATTTCGGTTCGCTACCAGGGCGCGGTTGAAGATATCACCTGGCAGGGCTTCTACCCATCCGGCCCCCGCGCTTTCCTGCCGCTGCATGCCGCTGGCAATGGCGAAAGCTGGGCGTCTCTGGTGTGGTACGACTCGCCGGAGCAACTAGCGCACCTGAAATCGCTGGACAACCGGGCATTGATGGCGGAAATACAGAACGCCTTCCCGCCGGAATTGCCACTGCTGACGCACATTGAAGCCAAAGCCAGCTTCCCGATTGCCCGCCAGCACGCCAAAACCTATGTGAACAATCGTGTCGTGCTGGTAGGCGACGCCGCCCACACAATCAACCCGCTGGCCGGCCAGGGCGTCAACCTGGGTTTCCAGGACGCCCGCTGCCTGCAGACCGTCATTCGCGAGGCCAAACGCGCCGGCTGCGACCTGGCCGATCCGGCGTGGCTGACCAAATACGAGCAACAACGCCGCCCGGCCAACCGCCGTATGATGATGGCGATGGACGTGTTCTATCACCTGTTCAGCAACCGCACGCCGCCGCTGCACCTATTACGCAATCTGGGCCTGGGCGCCGCGAAAGCAATGCCATTTGCCAGAAACCGGGTGGCCAAATACGCTATGGGCATCGACGACGAACTGCCCCCGCTGATCCGCCAACTGGCGGAGCGGCTACCGGGGATCAAGCAACTGTAAACCGTTTCACAAGCCTCAACTCATCAACAGGGAATCATCATGGCGGAAACCATTTTCACCAAGATCATGAACCGGGAGATACCGGCGGACATCGTTTACGAAGACGACGTCAGCCTGGCGTTCAAAGACATCAATCCACAGGCACCGGTACATCTGCTGATCATCCCGAAAAAGGAAATCGCAACGATCAACGATATCGAGGAAGGAGACCGGGAGTTGGTGGGCCACTTGTACTGGGTTGCCGCCAAGCTGGCGAAAGAGATGGGCTTTGCCGACGATGGCTATCGGGCAGTCATGAACTGCGGCGAAAACTCAGGGCAGACGGTGTTCCACATCCACCTGCACCTGCTGGCCGGCAAACCGCTCGGTTGGCCGCCTTATACTGATCGGATGAAGCAAGCCTGACCGCCTTGGCCCCCAGGCTTTATCTGTGAGAATTGCCGAGCAGGACCGGGGTACTGTTCAGAACCGTGGAGCGCCAGGGATGGCGCGACCGAGCCCTACAAGGACGTATTTACGGGCGTGTTCTGAACAGTACCCCGGTCCGGCGGATACTCCCAAACCAGAAGGCTACGAACTCAGCGCCCGACGACCTTCTCAGCCTCTTCCACCGGCGTATGCCGAACATCCTCACCCTTGACCATGAAGATCACATTCTCGGCAATGTTACAGGCGTGATCCCCCACCCGCTCCAAGGCGCGAAGAATCCACATCACCGACATACAGCGTGAAATGTTGCGGGTGTCTTCCATCATGAACGTCAGCAACGTCCGCGTGGCAGCCTGGTACTCCTCGTCTACCCGCTTGTCTTCCTTCATGATCCGCAGCGCCTGCTCCGAATCCAGACGGGCAAAGGCGTCCAGAGCATCGTGCAACATGCTCAAAACATGATTGCCAATGTGGCGAACCTCCACGTAGCCACGAGGTGCCTGACCTTCCTCTGACAGCTTGATGGCGAACTTGGCAATTTTCTTCGCCTCGTCACCCACCCGCTCCAGGTCCGCCACCATTTTGATCACCGAAATCACCAACCGCAGGTCACGTGCGGTGGGCTGGCGACGAGCAATAATCAGGGTCGCTTCTTCGTCGAGGTCGATCTCCATCTGATCGACTTTCTTGTCCGTGGCACGAACTTCGTCCGCCAGGTGGCCATCGTTGTCCACCAGTGCGGTAATCGCGCGGTCGACCTGGGACTCCACCAGGCCGCCCATCTCAAGAAACTCGCTCTTCAGAGCCATCAGTTCGTCATTGAACTTATGCGAAATATGATCGCCGTAAACATCGTCCTTTTTATCTGGCATGACTGTGTTCTCCAGTGTTCAACAATACCGGCGTTAACCGAAACGGCCGGTGATATAGGATTCGGTGAGTTCGTGCTCGGGCGACGTAAACACCTTGTTGGTCTCGTTCACTTCCACCAGGTGCCCCAGATGGAAATACGCCGTTCGATTCGAGACTCGGGCTGCCTGCTGCATCGAGTGGGTCACGATGACGATGGTATAGCTCTCGGACATTTCAGCCATCAACTCTTCCACCCTTGCGGTTGCAATGGGGTCCAGAGCGGAGCATGGCTCGTCCATCAAAATGACCTCCGGGCTGACCGCAATGGCGCGCGCGATGCAGAGGCGCTGCTGCTGCCCACCCGACATCCCGGTAGCCGTCGCATCCAGGCGGTCCTTGACCTCCGACCACAGGCCGGCCTTGCGCAGACTGTTCTCGACGATGTCATCAAGATCGGATTTTCGATTGGCCAGGCCATGGATCCGGGGGCCGTAGGCCACATTGTCATAGATGGACTTGGGGAACGGGTTTGGTTTCTGGAACACCATACCCACCCGCGCACGCAATTCGACAACGTCCCGGCGACGATCATAGATGTCCTGATCGTCCAACTGCAGTGACCCCGTCACCTTGCAGATTTCGATGCTGTCGTTCATCCGGTTGAGGCATCTCAGGAACGTGGACTTGCCGCACCCCGATGGCCCGATAAAGGCAATGACCTCATTCTTCGCCACATCCAGGCTGATGTTCTTGATCGCCCGGGTATCACCGTAGGAAACGTTGACGTCGCGAAGCTTGAATTTGGCGTTGTCGGCAAACGGCTCTCCCACCGTTTTGCCTTCCTCAATAATCGTTTCCTCGGGCTGCTCCCGCACCGGAGTACCCGCTTCAATCTCTTGATGATCGGCTTCTTTGGCAATCGTTGGGTTCATAGTATTCATCGTTTATCTCCTTACCACCGACGCTCAAGGCGCTTGCGAAGCCAGATGGCCAGTGCGTTCATGCTAACCAGGAATGCCAGCAACACCATGATGGCTGCTGACGCACGTTCTATAAAGGCGAGCTCCGGGCTGCCCGCCCACAGGAAGACCTGAACCGGGAGCACCGTCGCCGAATCGAAAAAGCCGTCCGGAACATCAACGATGAACGCCACCATCCCGATCAGCAACAGCGGGGCAGTCTCGCCCAATGCCTGCGCCATACCGATAATGGAGCCGGTCAGCATTCCCGGCATGGCCAGCGGCAATACATGGTGCAGTACCACCTGCATTTTGGAGGCACCAATACCTTCCGCAGCCTCCCTGATCGAAGGCGGCACGCTCTTGATGGCCGCCCGGCTGGAAATGATGATGGTTGGCAGGGTCATCAGCGTCAGTACGAGACCGCCCACCACCGGCACCGATCTAGGCATGCCGAACAGGTTGATGAACACCGCCAGACCCAGCAAACCGAAGATAATCGACGGCACCGCAGCCAGGTTATTGATGTTCACTTCAATAAAATCCGTAAGCCTGTTCTGGGGTGCAAACTCTTCCAGGTAAATGGCTGCCGCAACCCCGATAGGGAACGACAGAACCAGCGTCACCAGCATAGTCAGCAAGGACCCGACGATCGCCCCAAGAATACCGGCGCGGGACGGATCACGGGAATCGCCGCTGCTAAAGAACACATCGTTGAAGGAGGTCTGCACAACCTCTTTTTCCACCAGTTGATCCACCCAGCGTTGTTGCCGGTCACTGAGTTTGATGGAATAGGCGTCGTCACCTGCATGTTTGACGTAGACATCAACGTCGGTGTGCGCCAGAACGGTGAGCGTTTGGGTGGTTCCAAGCCACTCGGGGTTCTGCTCAAGCATGTCACGCAGCTCATTGGACGCGTAGGGGTTCAGCAGATCACGAACGGCGTCCCTGTTCTCTTCCGTTGCGCCCGGCACCTGTCTGATCAGCGCCTGCAACAACGGCTCCACAAAATCAGCCATCTTTATCTGCTTTTTATCCGTGGCGTCGTCCAGATACATCATTTCACCATCGAGTTCGACTTCCATGGTGATGGTGGTTTTGGTGAAGCCGGTATAGCCTTTGCCAATAATGTCGACAAACAGCACCACCAGGGCAGACAGCGCAATCGCAATCGCCAGTATGCCGTAGGCCCGGAACCGTCTTTCCTTGCGGTAACGCCGCTTGAGTGACTGGCGGACAATCTCCGCCTGTGAACGTTGATCAGTCATACTGTTCCCGATATTTGCGAACGATTTTCAGGGCCACCACATTCAGCAACAGGGTAGCGAGGAAGAGCATCGCGCCGAGGGCAAAGGCCGCCAGGGTCTTGGCGCTGTCGAATTCCTGGTCGCCGGTCAGCAGGGTGACAATCTGTACGGTCACCGTGGTAACGGTTTCCAGCGGGTTCGCCGTCAGGTTCGCCGCGAGGCCCGCGGCCATGACCACAATCATGGTTTCACCAATGGCCCGGGACACCGCCAGCAGCACCCCGCCCATGATGCCGGGCAGTGCCGCCGGGAAAATCACCTTCTTCATGGTTTCCGACTGGGTCGCGCCCAAAGCCAGGGAGCCATCACGCAGGGTCTGCGGTACCGCGTTGATGACGTCGTCCGACAGTGAAGACACAAACGGAATGATCATGATGCCCATGACCCCACCAGCGGCGAGCGCACTCTGGGACGAGGCATCGATACCCAGAGAGGCCGCGAAGTTACTGATGAACGGCGCGACGGTAAGTGCTGCAAAGAAGCCGTAGACCACCGTCGGGATACCCGCCAGCATCTCAAGCAAAGGCTTGACCACACCGCGCACTTTCTTATTGGCGTATTCCGAGAGGTAAATCGCCGACAGCAATCCCACCGGCACGGCAACCAGCATGGCAATCGCCGAAATCAGCAGCGTGCCGGTGAACAGCGGGATCATGCCAAAGGCGCCCTGGGCTGCCACCTGATCAGCGCGCAATGCGGTTTGCGGGCTCCACTGGGAACCGAAGATAAACTCGGTGAACGGAATCTTCTGGAAGAACCGGAAGGTTTCAAACGCGACGGAGAAGATGATTCCAATGGTGGTCAGAATCGCCAGGGCGGCACAGGCGAAGAACAACCACTTCAGGATCGACTCCACTTGCGTTCGGGCGTTCAGCGCCGGGCGAACACGCAACCATCCCAGGAACCCCGCCAGCACAGAGACGGACACCACCAGGGTGGTCATGAACATCCGGCTCTGTTCCCGGAGCGCCTTCAGTCGCTCCGCAGCTTCAACAATGGGTGCTTCTGCAAACCCCGGAGGCAGGCTCCCGCTGGCCACGTTGCTGATCTTGCTCAACAGAAGACTCGCCTCGCCCTCGGACGCCGGCAACATTTCCTGTGGCAGGGAGCCGATAATCAGGGTCTGGATAACCTTTCCCTGAAACGCCGCCCAAAGCCCAAGCACGAGCAGCGCGGGGATGCCGCACCACAAAGCCGCTCGCGCTCCGTAATAAAAAGGCAAGGACTTGAGATGACGAATGCCTCCCATCGGCATCGCCAGCGACCGCGATCGGGCATAACCCAAGCCGTAGGCAACCATCGACAGCACGATGGTCAGTAAAAGCAGATTGGCCGGTTGCATGAAAATTCCCGTAACAAACTAAAAAGGACCACAAGTGTAATCATTCGGAAAACAAGACGCACATACTGCTTTCCAGACGTGCAAAAGGGTGCGGGCCTTTCAAAGACCCGCACCCTTGTCAGTCAACGTGTTGTCGACTGGTTTACATCAGCTCTTCCTTGGCCAGGTTCGGCATGTTGGATGCCTTGTCCTGAAGCTTCATCAACGCATCGCGCGGAGGAACGATCAGGCCAACGTCCTTCAGGTAGCCATTCTTGCCCATGGCACTCGGGCTCACAAAGAACTCGGCGTATTCCGCGATACCCGGAACCACACCAACGTGGGCTTTCTTCACGTAGAAGAACAGTGAACGGGCAACCGGGTACTCATCCGCAGCAATGGCTTCCGCCGTCGGCACCATGCCATTGAGAGTCGCCGCCTGCAGGCGATCAGAGTTCTCTTCCAGGAAGCTGTAGCCGAACACGCCATAAAGGCCTTTGTCATCAATCAGCTTCTGAACGATCAGGTTGTCGTTCTCACCGGCTTCGATGAACGCGCCGTCTTCACGAACGCTCTGACACACGCCTTCCATGTCGTCTTCGCTCATGTTGGCAACCGCAGGCAGATCTTCACAACCACCCTGCAGGGCCAATTCGTTGAAGGAATCACGGGTACCGGAGGTCGGAGGCGGTCCCATCACACGAATGGCAACGTTTGGCAGGCTGGAGTCGATATCGCTCCACTTTTCATAGGGGTTAGCGACCAACTTGGTTTCGTCGTCCGGTGAAGGCACCTGCTTACCCAGGGCCAGGAACAGTTGCTCCAAAGTGATGTCCAGGTTATCCGCTTTCTGCGAGCTGGCAATCACGATGCCGTCTGAACCGATGCGGAATTCGGTGATGTCTTTAACGCCGTTTTTCTGGCAAAGATCGTACTCGGAGGTCTTCATGCGACGAGACGCATTGGTGATGTCCGGGTGCTGGGTGCCGATACCGGCGCAGAACAGCTTCAGGCCGCCGCCAGAACCGGTCGACTCAAGCTTTGGAGTCGGGAAGTCAGTAGAAGAACCAAAACGCTCAGCCACAACAGTCGCGAACGGATAAACGGTAGAGGAACCGACGATGCTGATAGTGTCGCGTGCCATGGCAGGAGTCGACACGGCGGCAATGCTGCCTGCCAGTGCCACAGTTGTAAGGGCTGTTTTAAGTTTGATCACGTTGAGTCTCCATTTGTCACGTTGACTTTATTTACGGGTTTGCTTCACCGATGTGTGAACAATAAAGGCACTCTATGACAACTTTGTTACAGCCACTGAAATATAGAACAGGACGTTCAATTTTTCTTGCAGACGCTGCGCAGGCCGCTAACATGCGGGGTACTAAAACAATTCCGGACTGATAAGGTTGAATCCATGACTGCGCTTGATGACGACAAACCCACGCCCCGGGGCGAACTGGTAATCCAGGTAATCCCTCTTCCCTCAGACACCAATCCCAACGGCGACGTGTTCGCCGGCTGGCTGGTTAAACAGATGGACATCGCGGCAGCAACGCTCGCGGGCCGGATTTCCCAAGGCCGCAACGCCACTGTGGCCATGGACAGGATGGAGTTTCTTTCACCGTTGCGGGTGGGGTCCCAGGTTGGCTGTTACGGTGAGTTGGTGGAAGTGGGACGCAGCTCCATGAAAATCAACATTGAAGTCTGGACCCTGGATCGGACGGCCAAAGCCCCTCGCAAGGTGACCGAAGGGCTCTTCGTCTATGTCGCAATTGACGAACATGGCCGCATTCGCGAGGTGCCGGCACAAAACAGGTAAAAGGTTGGCACTGGTGGCTCAACTGTTTCCCAACCGATCCAGCCGCAGGCGTTCGCGCTCATCAAATAGCCGGCGACCGCCCCAGGAGACCGCCATCACCGCCCCGAAGCCGGTACCGACGGTGATAATCAGCATCACCAGAATCTGATATTTAACCGCCACCGCCGGCGGGCTGCCTGCAAGAATCTGGCCCGTCATCATGCCCGGCAGGCTGACAATGCCCGCGGCGGCCATGGCGTTGATAGACGGCATCATGCCACTACGCATGGCATCCTTGCGGATATCCTCTAGTGCCTGGCGACAGGTCTGCCCCAGCATCAGGCGGTTCTCGATAACCGCCCGCTGGCGCCAGACCGACTCATTCAACCGATCCAGCGCAAGACTGATGCCCGTCATGGTGTTGCCCAGCATCATGCCCAACAAAGGAATGGCGTATTGCGGGGCATACCAGGGTTCAGGGCCAATCACCACCGACAGTGCCAGGACCGTGACGGTAAAAGACGAGACAAACATCGCACCCGTGCCGATACCGAACGCCCACCAGCCCTGCAAACGCCTACCCTGGCGGGCCACCACTTCCCGGCCGGCGACCAGCAACATGACCAGAGCCAGCAGGGCAATCCAGTAGAACGCGGAGGACGCGAACAGGGCTTCCAGCACCAGCCCGATCAACGCCAGTTGAATGACCGTGCGCAGTGCGGCGATCAACAGGCTTCGGGTGATGCCGAGTCGGGCGAGATAACCTGTCCCGGCCAGGGCAAGAATCAACAGAGCTGCCAGCCCCAGCTTCCACCACGCCAGATCAATCACTTCCATGGACGCGCTCCAGCGTGGTTCCCCGAATCCGGTAGTGGGTATCCGCTACACGATGAATCTGGCCGGGATCGTGAGCGACCCAGAGCACCGGGATCCGCCGGCGCCGGATTTCTTCAAGCAGCCAGCTTTCAATCGCTTCCGTGCTGTCGTTGTCCAGGTTGGCGGTGGGTTCGTCCAGCAGCAGCGCCTCCGGCTCAAGGACCAGGGCGCGCCAGAGTGCAAGCCGCTGTCGTTCACCGGACGACAGCCGGTTCACCGACCAGCCCATTACTTCCGGCGGGAAACCCAGAGCTGAAGGCAGTCTCGAAGCGGCATCATCCGGAAAGTGCCCTCCCACTTCATCAAACCACCACTGACTGTCTGCTGGTACCATAACCACCCGGCTCCGCCACTGATGGGCGGGAACATCCAACTGCACGGCATCACCCAGAGAAACCCTTCCGCCATGTGGTTCCAGGTCCGCCACGGCCCTCAGCAGACGGCTCTTGCCACTGCCCGAGGGACCAGACAGGCAGACAACCTGTCCACCCGCCACCGTCAGTGACGCATTATCCAGAGTGCCAACGCTGAGATTTTCAAGCACAAGATCTGTCAAAATAGCATCACCAGGGCCAGTCAAAGTTCATAACGGCTATACCATTGCACAGTGTCCTGCCGACAACCAGCCACAACGGCTACGGATGTATGAAGCTTCGATCTCTTTGAGGCCCGCTCAGGCTGCTACTGGCCGCCGTTCGGGCAACAACACCGACAGCAACGCTGCCATGGCCACCAGGCCCGACGATATCCACAAGCAGGCCTCCAGCCCACAGGCCTGATAGACCCAGCCAGAGAGAATTGTGCCCAGTAACCGGCCGGCGGCATTGGACATATAATAGAAGCCCACATCCAGCGACACGCCATCGCCACGGGCATAGCTAACGATGAGATAGCTGTGGAGCGACGAGTTGACGGCAAACAGCACGCCAAACAACAGCAGACCACCGACAATCACTATCTGGGGTGACCAACCGACCGACAGGCCAATGGCAATTGCTGCCGGAATCAGTGCCAGGGCTGCCGCCCAAAGTACAGCAGGCTGTTTTCTTTCCATGTTTCCGGTAATGCGCGGGGCAATGGTCTGGATAAAGCCATAGCCGATAATCCAGGTGGCCATGAATCCGCCCACTTTCCAGAAGTCCCAGCCAAAAACCGTATGCAGGTACACCGGCAGAGCCACCACAAACCACACATCCCGGGCGCCAAACAGAAACATTCGGGCAGCAGAGAGCACGTTGATGGCCCGGCTCTTGGACAGGATTTCGCGAAACTTCGGCTTTGCCTTGCTCTTGCCCAGATCCTGCCCCAACAGAAAAAGGCTGGCCAGCCACACCACACTCAGGGCTACCGCCATGATAACGACCGCGCCTTGGAAACCAGCGGCCATCAGCAGGACACCACCGAGGAAAAAGCCCACACCCTTCAGGGTATTCTTGGAGCCAGTGAGTATGGCCACCCATTTGTACAGGGTCCCCTGCTGCTCATCCGGTACCAGCAGTTTGATGCCGCTCTTGGCGGACATCTTGTTCAGGTCCTTGGCAATACCGGACAGCGCCTGGGCTGCCATCACCCAGGGCACGGTCAGCATGGCCGCCGGCACCGCCAGCATGGCAAGGGCAGCAATTTGCAGAAACAGCCCGATGTTCATGGTGCGGTTCAGTCCCATGCGAGCGCCCAGATAGCCACCTACCAGGTTGGTCACCACCCCGAAAAACTCGTAGAAAATGAACAGCAGGGCAATTTCCAGCGGCGAATAGCCGAGCTGATGGAAATGCAGCACCACCAGCATCCGCAGGGCTCCGTCCGTCAGGGTGAAGGCCCAGTAGTTGCCGGTGATGACCAGGTACTGTCGGATGGCCGCGGACATATCAGGCAGAGCCTACCCGGCGCGCCAGTTCCGCAGTGCGGTTGGCGTAGCCCCATTCGTTGTCGTACCAGGCGTAGATTTTCACCTGGGTGCCATTCACCACCATGGTAGAGAGGGCGTCGACGATGGATGAGCGGGGGTCGGTCTGGTAATCAATGGACACCAGCGGGCGCTCTTCGTAGCCCAGAATGTTTTTCAGCTCGCCCTCAGCCGCCTCTTTCAGCAACCGGTTTACGGTATCGCGATCCGTGGGTGTTTCCACCTCGAATACGCAGTCGGTCAGCGAGGCATTCGTCAGTGGCACCCGAACGGCATGGCCATCCAGACGGCCCTTTAGCTCAGGAAATATCTCGATAATCGCGGTGGCGGACCCGGTGCTGGTTGGAATCAGGGAACTGCCACAGGCGCGGGCCCGCCGCAGATCCTTATGGGGCGCATCGATGATGGTTTGGGTGTTGGTCAGGCTATGGATCGTCGTGATGGAACCATGCTTGATACCCAGCTTCTCATGGATAACCTTCACCACCGGCGCCAGGCAGTTGGTGGTGCAGGAAGCGGCAGTGACAATGCGGTCATTGGCCGGGTCAAAAATGCCGTCGTTCACGCCCACCACAATGTTTTTGGCCCCTGCTTCTTTCACAGGAGCGGTCACCACCACGCGCTTTACGCCCTGATCGAGATACGCCTGGAGCACATCCACTTTTTTCATCTTGCCGCTGGCTTCAATCACCAGATCACAGCCAGACCAGTCGGTCTCCCCAATGGTTTTATTGCGGGTGACGCGAACCGACTTGCCCTCGATAACGATACCGTCGCCGTTTACACCCGCTTCGTGATCCCAGCGGCCATGAATACTGTCGAAGTTCAGCAGATGCGCCAGCGTCTCGGCATCGGCGCCCGGATCGTTGATCGCTACAAATTCCATCTCCGGCCACTGCCAGGCTGCTCTGAGAGCCAGGCGACCGATTCGGCCGAATCCATTTATTCCGACTTTGATCTTGCTCATGATGTGCTCCAGAAAGCGTTATCCATTAAATACACCGCACAACCGGTCTGTCGGGCATGGCTGAAAGCCGCTCGAGTTCCGAGGTGATCAGGGCGGGATTGCTATCGGCGGTTTCATCCAGAACCCGCGACAGCCACTGCGGCATCCGGGGATTCAGGGAATAGTACATCCACTGACCCTGGCGCTCTGCATCCAGCAGGCCCGCCTGCCGCAGGGTAGCCAGGTGCCGACTGGCCTTGGGCTGGGAAATATCGAGGGCGGCGGTGAGTTCACACACACACAGTTTCGTTTCCTGCCGAACCAGCATCAGCGCAGCCAGGCGGAGCTCGTCACCCAACGCCTTGAATACTGTCACCGGGTCAAAGTTCACCGGCTTCATTCCGGTTTCTTTTCTGTGTACCAAAGTAAACAGGCCAATGCGCTCGCGGATTTCCTTGAGGGTCAGTGCAAAGGTGGCATGGCGCCCGCTTGGCACCGGGTCCGGGAAGTCCCAGGCGATCTGCTGGGCAGGCTGACAGACGTTGCCACACTCGTTGGCGGCTTTTTCACAAAGGGTGATCACGTAATCCCAATGCTCACGTTCAACGCCTGCCAACGATTTACTCTGCAAACCATCGACGGAAAAGCCCGACTCCGAGAGTACCTGAAGCGCCATTGGGTGGGGCTTGTCAGGCTCAGTGCCGGCACTCGCCACTTCAAATTGGTCACCAGCCATTTCCCGCAACAGGGCTTCCGCCATCAATGAGCGGGCACTGTTAGCGGTGCAAACGAACAAAACGCGACGCTTCATATGCAGATTCCCATATATTCGTTTTCATGCATATATATTTTGTTGCATAATATCCGGAAGGTTTTAACGAGTAAAGGACCCTTTCATTACAATGAGCGCCCATGACCTCCCCAATATCGACCCGGACCAGTTCCACAAACCAACTGAAGAGCAAGTCTCTGCAACACCCCCTTCTTCACATCCGCCAAGGATACTGTTGCTGTACGGCTCACTGCGGGAGCGCTCGTTCAGCCGGCTAGCCGTTGAGGAAGCCGCCCGTTTGCTGCAAGCCATGGGTTCGGAAACCCGCGTATTCGACCCCCGCGGCCTCCCACTTGCCGATGCCGAAGACGCGTCCCACCCAAAAGTTCAGGAATTGCGGGAGCTGGCACAGTGGTCGGAAGGCATGGTGTGGTGCTCGCCGGAGCGCCACGGTGCGATGACCGGCATCATGAAAACCCAGATCGACTGGATTCCCCTATCCATCGGCGGCATGCGCCCGACTCAGGGCAAAACCCTGGCGGTGATGCAGGTGTGTGGAGGGTCCCAGTCCTTCAACGCGGTGAACCAGTTGCGGGTGCTGGGGCGCTGGATGCGGATGGTGACGATCCCCAACCAGTCGTCGGTACCGAAGGCGTTTACGGAATTCGATGAAAACGACCGTATGATGCCCTCCCCTTATTACAACCGCATCGTGGACGTGATGGAGGAACTGGTGAAGTTCACCCTGCTGATTCGGGACCGTAGCGATTACCTGACGGACCGCTATTCCGAGCGGGTGGAAAGCGCCGATGAAGTTTCAAAACGCGTCAATCAACGGTCCATGTAAGGGGTAGATCATGAGCGCCCATACGGAAGTGACTAACGAAGACACCAGCGGTGGCATGGATTTGTTCGGAAGGTTCCTGTCCATCTGGGTCGCCTTGGCCATCATCGCCGGCGTAACCCTCGGCCAACTGGCGCCCTCGGTACCGGAAACTCTGGCCCGCTTTGAATATGCTCAGGTGTCGATCCCTATTGCCATTCTGATCTGGGCCATGATCTTCCCGATGATGGCCCAGATCGACTTCAGCGCGGTGGTGGGCGTGCGCAAGGAACCAAAAGGCCTCGCCATCACCACCATCGTGAACTGGCTGATCAAACCGTTCACCATGTTCGCTATTGCCTGGTTCTTCCTGATGGTGGTTTTCGAGCCGCTGATCGCCCCCCAGTTAGCCAGTGAATATCTGGCCGGAGCAATCCTTCTGGGCGCGGCACCCTGCACCGCCATGGTGTTTGTCTGGAGCTATCTCACTAAAGGCGATGCCGCCTATACGCTGGTGCAGGTGTCCCTGAACGACATCATCATGCTCTTCGCCTTCGCGCCCGTCGT
Organism: Marinobacter sp. B-12; assembly: GCF_056857915.1. Lineage (NCBI taxonomy): Bacteria > Pseudomonadati > Pseudomonadota > Gammaproteobacteria > Pseudomonadales > Marinobacteraceae > Marinobacter > Marinobacter sp. B-12. Next base: position 70,906 of record NZ_JBSXOB010000025.1, read on the forward strand.
GGTGTTCCTGCTGGGCATTTCCGACATTCAGGTGCCCTGGGACACGGTGATCCTATCCGTGGTGCTGTACATTATCATCCCGCTGAGCGCCGGCTATCTCACGCGCCGCGCCCTGATCTCAAGGCGGGGACAAGTCTGGTACGACGAGGTGTTCATGAAGCGCCTGGGACCGGTCACCCCGGCAGCGTTGATCATCACTCTGGTGCTGCTGTTCGCGTTTCAGGGCGAAGTCATCCTGAACAATCCGCTGCATATCGTGCTGATTGCCGTGCCGCTGATCCTGCAGACCTTCCTGATCTTCTTCCTGGCATACGAGTGGGCACGGCTGTGGAACGTCCGTCACTGCATCGCTGCGCCCGGGGCCATGATTGGTGCCAGTAACTTTTTCGAGTTGGCAGTGGCCGCAGCCATTGCGCTGTTTGGCCTGCAATCGGGGGCGGCGCTGGCGACCGTAGTGGGTGTTCTGGTAGAAGTGCCTTTGATGCTGGTACTGGTGCGGACTGCCAACAGGACTCGGGGGCGGTTCCCGGCCTAGTTTGGGACCGCTCAATAAGTCCACTTTTAAACAAAAGCGGACGTTCAGATTTTGGTCTCAGTGACTATTCGTGAGCCTACCTGACTTGCGGAGATCACCGACAGTTGTAGCTAACCTGCGTCGACTGAATTTTACAGGCCTTACAAGCCTATGAAATTTATGAAATAGTGTTTTGGAGTAATTTTGGATTTGCGCACCCTGAGATGTCGCCAAAAACGACACTTGGCGAAAATCTAGATGCATAAATTCCAAAGATGCACTCGTGGGTCTTTGATAATTGGGTGTAAAGTGGCGGTTTATACTTTACCCCGTTGAGAGATAAACGCGGTAGGTATATACGTCATTTGTCGGCGAATTAACTGTTAACCGCACGAAGGAAAAATCATGAGCATCCTCAAAAACGCATTAGATTCGATCGCAGTGGGCTTAGAGGATTTTGAGTCACCCGATGAACGAAGGATTATCTCATCGACAAGGAATATATTTGCAGGCATTCTGCTTTTGTTTAAGCACAAGCTTTGCGAGCTAAGTCCTCAAGGTTCCGATGAAGCCCTTATCAAGCAGAGGGTCCTGCCAGAACTTGATGCAACAGGAGCAGTCAACTGGATTGGCAAGGGCAAAAAAACTGTAGATGTGCAGAATATTAAAGAACGCTTTGATTCTTTGAATATATCCGTAGATTGGAGCCGTTTGGAGAGAATCAACAAATATAGGAATGATATAGAGCACTACTACAGCACCCTGAAAAGTCAATCTGTGAAGCAGTTAATCTCCGACTCCTTTATTATCATTCGAGACTTTATAGTGGATGAATTGGGTGGTGATCCTAAATCGCTTCTTGGTGAGGACTACTGGAAAATTCTTGTGGACGTGAACGAAGTTTACGCCAAAGAAAAACAGGAGTGCGATTTAACCTTGGAGAAGCTCAGCTACTACACCGATGAAATCCTTAATGCACTGCAAGAATATCATTGCGATGAGTGCGGATCCGGCCTGCTTGAAACTGAGGATTTAGGCGATGCAGCTGCGGCAACGTTCAAATGCCGGGCTTGTGGAACTGAAGCTCACTATGACGACATAGTAAACGACGCGGTGAACGAGTTCTACGCCGATGATGCGTACTCCGCTCATAAAGATGGCGGCGATACTCCGGTTGTCGACTGTCCTTTGTGCGGCTTCGGGACCTACATTGTTCATCAAGGTATTTGCGTTTCGTGTTGTGGGTCCGCTACTCATGAGTGTGCAAGGTGTGGTTGCAATATTCCTCCAGAGGAACTATCCGACGGTGACATTTGTGGCTACTGTGCTCATATGTGGGAAAAAGTTATGGCGGAGTAACGTACAGTTAATCAAGTGGGGAGGTCCAGAGTCATAATGTCTAGCCTGATAAAGAATATGGAAAAAATATGAGCATCGAAGGGTACTCGAAAGAGAACTTCAAGACTCAGATGAATGAATATCTATCTGCATCGGGCCCTGTCAGAAGTATTCAGCATTTATTAGGCAGAGAAAAAGAAATGGCTTTAATTGATGAAGCACTCTCTGCTGATGGAAGGCACTTATTCATTTACGGTGATAGAGGTGTTGGAAAAACATCATTAGCTCAAGCCGCTGCCTCCCAATATCAATCGTCTGATAATTCGTTCATACAAGTTGGTTGCGGACCTGACACTGAGTTTTATAGAACAATAGAAGATTTAGCTGATCGTGTAATTAAAAAAGCATCGGGAAAGCGTAATTACAATGTTACTCAAGCTTTAGATGTAAAGTTTTATTCAATTGAATGGAATAAAGAAAGAAAAGAAATAGCAATTCCCGCTGTGAACTCAATGTACACAGCAGTAGAAGCGATTGAAGAAGTATGCAAATTTCACTCAGAAGCACCAGTGATCGTTATAGACGAATTTGATCAAATTGACTCAGAAAATGAGAGAAGGCTATTTGCTAATTTTTTAAAAGACCTTGGAGATCGCGGTGTAAGTGTTAAGTTAATCTTTACGGGAGTAGCGCAATCACTAACCAAATTGCTAGGTAAACATGAATCTAGTGTCCCGTCTGGGTAATCCCTTTATTTATTGTCAATAACGCTCAGCTTTGCCCGCGCCACTGACGTCATAATCGATTCTGCACTCTTGTGCCAGCGGAACGGCTTTGCCAGTTTCTCATTATGAGTTTGGATAAAGC
>NZ_JBSXOB010000026.1:0-36630 GCF_056857915.1 Marinobacter sp. B-12
TGAACTTGCCTCTCAGGGAGCGTCCAAAGCTCGGACGAGTGTTGAGGATGAAGCTGAATAAAAATCTACCCTAAAATTAGGCAATTCAATGGGTTGGGGGTGTTTCTGGGGAATTTTTCACGTTTGTCTGCCAACCCTCTACTCCAAAAACAAACAGAGGTTGGAACATGAACAACAAACGATATCTGTCCGCTGTTATGGCGGTTGGCATGACTGCCGTCGCGTCCTCCGCAATGGCTGCCACCAAAGTAACCATTGGCACTGTTAACAATGGCGACATGGTTCGCATGCAGGGCCTTTCCGACGAATTCGAAAAGCTTCATCCAAACATCGATCTGAATTGGGTAGTGCTTGAGGAAAATGTCCTGCGCCAGCGTCTGACTACCGATATTGCGACGGACGGCGGTCAATTCGATGTGATGACGATTGGAATGTACGAGGCACCGATCTGGGGTGAGAAGGGGTGGCTGACCCCGATGGAGGATCTGCCTTCGGATTACGATCTGGCCGATATTTTTCCATCAGTTCTCGGCGGCTTATCCTCCGACGGCACGTTGTACGCACTGCCGTTTTACGCCGAAAGTTCGATGACGTTCTATCGCAAGGACCTTTTTGAAGCCAATGGGCTGAGCATGCCTGATCAGCCTTCCTGGGACCAGATGAAGTCCTTTGCTGAGCAGCTCCATAAGCCGCAAGAAGAGCAGTACGGTATCTGCCTGCGCGGTAAGGCAGGGTGGGGTGAAAATATGGCGCTGGTTACCACCATGGCTAACGCCTTTGGCGCACGCTGGTTTGATGAAAACTGGAAGCCTGAATTCACTGGCGAAGAGTGGGGCAACGCCGTCAGTTTCTACGTCGACCTTCTCGGGAACTACGGACCTCCGGGCGCCTCATCCAATGGGTTTAACGAAAACCTGGCGCTGTTCAACAGTGGCAAATGTGCCATGTGGGTGGACGCGACTGTCGCCGGATCATTTCTTACCGATGAGTCTCAAAGCAGGGTAGCGGAACACGTCGGCTTTGCCTTGGCGCCAGAACAGGTGACGTCAAAAGGTTCGGGATGGTTGTGGTCCTGGGCTCTCGCCGTTCCGGTGAGCTCAGATGCCAAGGAAGCGGCCAAGACCTTTATCACCTGGGCAACCTCGCGGGCTTACAGCCAGTTGGTTGAGGAAACCTATGGTATTGCCAACGTGCCGCCCGGCACACGCACCTCCACCTACGACAACGTTGAATACCTGGAAGCTGCGCCGTTCGCGACCCGAACCCTGGAAGCAATCGGCAACGCCGACCCCAACGATTCCACGTTGAATCCTTCCCCCTATGTGGGCGTTCAGTTTGCGGCCATCCCTGAATTTCAGTCGATCGCAACCCAGGTTGGCAAGCTGATCTCGGGCGCCCTGGCAGGGTCGATGTCGGTTGATCATGCCCTGAAAGCGGCACAGTCGATCACCCTTCGCGAGATGACTCGCGCCCGCTATTACTCCAACTGAATACCCGGCCAAGACGAAACAACAATGACCTTATGCAGGGCCCGCTTCGGCGGAGCCTGCTTGGGGGTCACCGGAGAACCGATATGAAGACAACCACTCTGAATGCAGGTCCCGCGAGCTCCGCCGCGGAACCCAAACAGGACAGCCGCCAGGGAGGTAAGAGAAAGACATCCCGCATCAATCGTTTTATGGTGTCGCCGTCGGTGCTCGTCCTGGCGCTGTGGATGGTGATCCCGCTGTCCATGACCATCTACTTTTCAGTGATTCGCTATAACCTGCTGTACCCCGGCGATAACGAATTTGTGGGGCTGGAGAACTTCCAGTTCTTCGTCACCGATTTCGGTTTTATGGCGGGAATGAGCAACACCCTGCTGCTGGTCGGTGCCGTGCTGTTAATTACAGTGGTTCTGGGTGTACTGATTTCGCTGCTTGTTAATCAGGCGTTCTGGGGGCGGGGCATCGTCCGGATACTCCTGATATCGCCGTTCTTTATTATGCCGACCGTGAACGCGCTGATCTGGAAAAACCTGCTGCTGCATCCGGTATCCGGTGTTTTTGCGGCCATCTGGAAGTTCTTCGGCGCCACGCCGATCGATTGGTTTTCTGAGTTTCCATTGTTCTCGATCATCATGATCGTGTCATGGCAGTGGCTGCCGTTCGCCATCCTGATACTGATGACCGCATTGCAGTCGCTGGATCAGGAACAACAGGAAGCGGCACGCCTCGACGGCGCCGGTCCCTGGGCTCTGTTCTTCCATCTCACCTTGCCGCACCTTGCTCGTCCGATCGCGGTGGTGGTGATGATCGAAACCATCTTCCTGCTGTCGATCTTTGCGGAGATCTTCACTACCACGGGCGGTGGCCCGGGTTACGAGACCACCAACCTTGCGTACCTCATCTACAGCCAGGCGTTGCTGCAGTTCGACGTTGGACTGGCCTCAGCCGGTGGCCTGATTGCCGTCGTGCTGGCCAATATTGCCGCCTTCTTCCTGGTGCGGCTGATCGGCAAAAGCCTGACAGAAAAACAATGATTCCCGGAGGTTACAACATGCTCAGCCTGAAACAACGACGTAGCCTGAATACCCTGCTTATGGGGGTGTTGGCATGGGGGGTGGCTTTGGCCATTTTCTTCCCGATTTTCTGGATGCTGCTGACCAGCTTCAAGACAGAAATCGATGCCTTTGCCACACCGCCGCAATTGTTCTTCTCGCCGACCCTCGAGAATTACACGCTGGTTAATGAACGCAGTGACTATCTCCACTTTGCCTGGAATTCGGTGGTGGTGTCTTTCGGATCCACGATCATCGGAATGATGCTCGCCGTACCCGCCGCCTATTCCATGGCCTTTTTTGAGACCAAGCGTACCAAAGGGACACTGCTGTGGATGCTATCCACCAAAATGCTGCCGCCGGTTGGCGTGCTGGTGCCGATTTACCTGATCTTCAAAGACACCGGTTTGCTCGATACCAAAACCGGACTGGTGATCATCTACACGCTGATCAATCTGCCGATCATGATCTGGATGGCCTACACCTACTTCAAAGAGATTCCCAAAGAAGTACTTGAGGCAGCTCGAATGGACGGCTCCACACTGTTCCAGGAGATCTGGCGAGTTCTGCTGCCTATGAGCAAGGGCGGTCTGGCGGCAACGGTGCTTCTGTCACTGATTCTGAGTTGGAACGAGGCGTTCTGGTCGCTCAACCTCACGGCGTCCGAGGCGGCCCCACTGACGGCTCTGATCGCATCTTATTCAAGCCCTGAAGGCTTGTTCTGGGCCAAGTTGTCAGCCGTATCGACCCTGGCCTGCGCCCCCATTCTTATCTTTGGCTGGATCAGCCAGAAACAGCTGGTTCGCGGCTTGTCCTTCGGCGCCGTCAAATAACGGAGATTTCCCATGGCTAACTTAACAATAAAGAACCTCAAGAAATCCTTCGGGGAGACAGAAATTCTCAAAGGCATCAATCTTGAAATTAAAGACAACGAATTTGTGGTGTTTGTCGGACCATCAGGATGTGGCAAGTCGACCCTGCTGCGCTCCATCGCCGGCCTGGAAGAGGTAACCGGCGGCCACATCCTGCTGGATACGAAAGAGATCACCGATTTGGCCCCGGCCAAACGGGATCTGGCAATGGTGTTCCAGAGCTACGCCCTGTATCCCCATATGTCCGTACGCAAAAACATGTCGTTTGCACTGGAACTCGCTAAAGAGAAAAAAGAGGTTATCCATAACAAGGTAGCCGAAGCGGCCCGAATTCTGGAGCTGGACCCGTTGCTGGAACGCAAACCCAAGGAGCTGTCCGGTGGCCAGCGCCAGCGGGTTGCGATTGGTCGTGCAATCGTACGCCAGCCCAAAGTATTCCTGTTCGATGAGCCGCTCTCGAACCTGGACGCTGCGCTGAGGGTACAGATGAGGTTGGAGCTGGCAAGACTTCACCATGACTTGAACGCGACCATGATCTACGTCACCCACGATCAGGTAGAGGCCATGACTCTGGCCGATAAAGTTGTCGTGTTGAATCAGGGCAGAATTGAGCAGGTGGGCACACCACTTGATCTGTACCGTAATCCGGCTAACCGATTTGTCGCAGGTTTCCTCGGGATGCCCAAGATGAGCTTCCTGCCGGGCACCGTAACCGCGCTTGATCAATCAAGCGTTACGGTTGAACTGACCTCCGGTACTTCTGTGACATTGCCCGCAGCCAGCGAACACCTGCGTCAGGGCAGCGCTGTCACCGTTGGCGTTCGGCCGGAAAACATCGATGTGGTCGAACCCAGTGAGAGCTCACTGACCGGCTACATGGACATCGCCGAAAGCTTGGGTAGCGATACCTATTGCTATGTAAAGACCGATGGTCAAGAGACGCTGACTGTCCGCATGCCCGGCAACTTTGCCTGTAACTATGGTGATCGCATCGGTTTACATCTGCATGTGGATGAGTGCCACTTGTTTGACGAGCAGGGCAATGCTGTTCAGAAACCCAGCCGATTGGCAGCGTGACATCTTATGAAACTGAATAACTCAACATTGGACCAACTGAGTCCAGAAGTGTCCGTGCCAGCTTATGAACGGAGTAACCTTAGACAAGGCATCGTTCATATTGGTGTGGGTGGGTTCCACCGTGCCCATGAAGCGGTCTATACCCACCAACTGTTGCAGACAGGTGGCAGCCCGGACTGGTCGATTTGTGGTGTTGGGCTGCGTGAAGGTGATCGAGCCATGCATCAGGTGTTGTCTGAGCAGGACCACCTCTACACCCTGATCGAGCTCGGCGCCGACCGCACCAACACCCTCAGCGTCATTGGCGCCATCACCGGTTTCATGTTCGCGCCTGAGGAGCAGGACGCAGTCATCGAGAAAATGGCGAGTTCCGAGGTGAAGATCGTCTCACTAACGATAACCGAGGGTGGCTACAACGTGGACGACAACACCGGGAGGTTCAATGAAAACCATCCGGACGTTCTTCACGACCTGGAAAACCCGCAGCAACCGCGCACAGTCTTTGGCTATCTGACCGAAGCCCTATGCCGCCGACGCGAGCGTAATCTGCCGCCATTCACCGTCTTGTCGTGTGACAACCTGCCAGAAAACGGCCAGGTGGCCCGCGGTGCCCTGTTGACCTTTGCCCGCCTGAGGGATGCCGAGCTTGCGGATTGGATCGGTGACAAGGTGAGTTTCCCCAGCAGCATGGTTGACCGCATTACACCGGGAACCAATGACAAACATCGCCAGTGGTTGAAAGAGAACTATGACCTGGAAGATGGCTGGCCAGTTATCTGCGAGCCTTTTTATCAGTGGGTGCTCGAGGATGATTTCTGCAACGGTCGTCCGGATTGGGAAGCGGTGGGAGTCCAATTCACAGACGACGTCGCCCCTTACGAACGCATGAAAATCCGCCTGTTGAATGCCAGTCATTCCGCCATGGCCTACCTCGGATATCTTTCCGGTTATCGATATACCCACGAGGTCATGGCGGATGAACGGTTCAGCCGTTTTATTCGCAGCTTCATGGATGAAGACGTGACACCGATACTGGGAGAAATTTCCGGCATCGATGTGCCCGCGTACAAGCAGACCCTGATCGAACGCTTCTCCAACCCTCAAATGGGCGATGAGTTGGCCCGGCTGTGTATGGACGGCTCCAGCAAGATACCGAAGTTCCTGGTGCCGACAGTGCAGACACTGGTGAACGAAGGACGACCGTTGTCTCGTGTTGCCATGATCGTTGCCAGCTGGGCGCTCTACCTCCGTGGCAAAGATGAGCAGGGACAACCGCACGAGATCAATGATCCCATGGCCCCCCGGCTGCAGGCGGCCGTTGAAGACAGAGCCAATCTGACCCCGGAATTTCTTGGGATGACAGACCTTTTCGGGACCACGCTCGCCAACTCCAGCGACTTTGAAGAGGCCTTTGATAGGGCACTCGACAAGCTGGAAACAAAAGGGGTTTTTGCAGCCCTCGGCGAGACCTGGCCTGACGAACATTAGGGAGCACAGATATGAATGCACTGGGCAAATCCGAGTCCTGGAGCAAGCTGGAACAACTTGCCAATGAGACTCGGAACGACCGGATCGCGGATTATTTCAAAGCGGATCCGGATCGTTTCGATAAGATGAGCCTCCGGTTAGGCGAGCTGTTTCTGGACTATTCCAAGAACAAGGTATCGCCGCAGGTGATGGGTGCGCTGTTAGAGATGGCCAAACAGTCGCCGTTGGAGTCGCGCCGGGAACAGATGTTTTCCGGGGAAACCATAAACGTCACCGAACAGCGTCCGGTTCTGCATACCGCCTTGCGCAACCTGGGTGAGGCACCGGTTGTCGTGAATGGCCAGGACGTCATGCCAGAGGTTCGGGCCAGCCTGGAAAAACTCCGGGTGTTTACCGAGCAGGTCAGGAACGGACAATGGCTGGGCTACACCGGCAAGCGCATTCGCGACGTTGTAAATATCGGCATCGGCGGCTCAGACCTTGGACCCAGCATGGTGTGTCGCGCCTTGCTTGATTACCAGCATCCGGAAATGAACCTCCACTTCATTTCAAACGTAGACGGTCGGCACCTCAAGAAGGTGCTGAAAGGGCTGGACCCGGAAACCACGCTATTTGTTGTCTCTACCAAGACTTTCTCCACCCAGGAAACCCTCTTGAATGCCAACAGCGCCAAGCGCTGGTTCCAGGCGCAGACGCAAAGCACCACAGCCGAGATGGGCCAGCACTTTGTCGCGGTGTCCACCAACATCAAAGCAGCAACGGAATTTGGCATCCGCGAGGACAGCATCTTCGAGTTCTGGGATTGGGTGGGTGGCCGCTACTCGCTCTGGTCCAGCATTGGCTTGCCCATTGCCTTGAGCATCGGGTTCGATGCATTTATCGAACTGCTTGAGGGCGCTTCCATAATGGACCAGCACTTCCGGGAGGCCCCAATTGAGGCCAATATGCCGGTCGTGCTGGCTCTTATCGGCATCTGGAACATCAATTTCCTGAGCGCGGAAACCCAGGCGATTATTCCTTACGATCAGGCTCTGCACCAGTTACCAGCGTTTCTCCAGCAACTGGATATGGAGAGCAACGGTAAGTCAGTGGACATCGACGGCAACCCGGTCAGCCATGCCACCGGTCCCATCGTGTGGGGGCAAACCGGTTCCAACGGCCAGCATGCGTTCTTTCAGTTACTTCACCAGGGCTCACGTTTCGTGCCTATCGACTTTATTGCGACGCTGAAACCTGAGGATGACACCAAAGACCACCATTTTGCCTTGCTGACTAACATGCTGGCTCAGGCCAATGCCTTTATGAATGGCGACCGTCAGAACGACCAATACGCCAGTTGCCCTGGCAATCGCCCCAGCAACGTGCTGTTGCTGGACGAACTGAGCCCCAGAAATCTGGGCGCCTTGATTGCTCTCTATGAACACAAGGTTTTCGTGCAGGGGGCTATCTGGAACATCAACTCCTTCGACCAGTGGGGCGTGCAGTTGGGAAAGCGGTTGGCCAACGATATCAGCCGTGATATTGAACAGCAGAGCGACAAGTACGATCCATCAACCCAGGGGTTGATGGAGATCGTCAAACAGCACCTGCACACGGGCACAGCAAATTTGGACCCAGCGGTGGAAGAGGGGATCAGTCGATGATCAAAGTTATTTCATTCGGTGAAGCCCTGGTGGACATGCTCTCAAGCAGGGTGAGTGAAGACCAGTCTGAAAACTCTGATTCGGTAAACGAGCGCTTCACAAAGTTTCCAGGTGGTGCACCTGCCAACGTAGCCGCTGCGATAGGTAAGCTCGGCGGAGACAGCTATTTCGCCGGCAAAGTGGGCGCTGACATGTTCGGTGATTTTCTCGTTAAGTCGCTCGAATCCATGCATGTGCGGACAGATTATCTGCTGCAAACCAGCGAAGCGAAAACTGCCTTGGCCTTTGTGTCATTGGATAAGACCGGAGAGCGAAGTTTTGAGTTCTACCGGGGACCATCCGCGGACCTGTTATTCGCCCCACATGAATTCCAGCCAGAATGGTTCGACGACCAAGGCATTTTCCATTTCTGCTCCAACACGCTGACTGAACCGGGCATTCTGGCAGCAACCCAGGCGGGACTGGAAAAAGCGAGATCAGCCGGATGGCTGGTGAGTTTTGATATGAACCTCAGAAATAACCTCTGGCCCAAAGGCACAGATCCATTTGCTCCGGTGTGGGCCTGTGTGGAGCAAGCCGATCTTGTGAAGCTATCCGCAGAAGAGCTGGCCTTCCTGTGTAGACACCAGAGCGAAACCGAGGTGTTGAAGCAAATCTTGAACGCGGGCGCTTCTTTGGTGTTGGTCACGGATGGCGAAAAACCATTGCGTTACTTCACCCCTTCTCATTACGGCTCCATCGAGCCAAAAAACGTGCAGATGGTTGATAGCACAGCCGCCGGCGATGCGTTTGTTGGTGGGCTGCTCTATCGGCTGTCGGACCTGGATATAACCGCTGCCAGTCTTAAGGCGTTGGGCGAAGACCCCGAGCAACTTGAAGACATGCTGACCTTTGCCAGTGCCTGTGGTGCGCATGCGGTGACTCATGCAGGAGCCTTCACCTCTTTGCCTGGCCTCGAGGAAGTTTCGGCTTACCTATCCGGATAGGGGCATGCCCGACGCAGCTCTCGGCAGTTCTATCGATCTGCGCGACCTGTTGTCCTGAATCCGAACCATTCCGAGAAATATTCATTACAGGACCGTTGACCAAAGGCACCAAAGCCGGGTCGGGGCCGGCTGCGTTCGCCCCGAATAAAACCAAGATCAAACTCAAACTCAAACCCAACAAAAAAACAAAGATATACAACGACCATGAAAACAATCATCAAACTTCCTTTTCTCAGCCGGAATCAATTTGCTGCCGCTATTGCGGGCACAATGATCTCAACCACCTCATTTGCAATCGATTTCCACGGTTACTTCCGTTCGGGTATTGGCGCCACAGTAGGTGGCGGTGACCAGGCATGCTTTTCCGCTCCAGGCGTATCCAAGTACCGGCTGGGCAACGAGTGCGAAACGTATGCGGAAATCCAATTGGGCTCCGAAGTGTTCAAGGAGGGAGACACAAGCTTTTATGTGGACTCGATGATCGCGTACATAACACCTCAGGAAAACGACTTCGAAACGGTGAACGACGAGGATGCAACGATTGCGGTGCGCCAATTCAACGTAAGAGGCACTAACGTCATCAAGTCACTTCCTGGGTCAACACTGTGGATCGGCAAACGCTTTTACCAGCGACACGATGTTCACATCAACGATTTCTTCTACTGGGATGTATCCGGGCCCGGCGCCGGGCTTGAGGACATCGATGTAGGTACCGGCCTCCTGCATGTCGCCTGGACCCGTTCTGCCAACGACGAAACCGGTAACGGTGCCGATTTACCGAATGAGGACCCGGTCACCAACGACATCGTTGATGTGCGTTGGACCGGTCTTCCGATCAACCCCGGCGGCACGCTGGAATTGGGCATCGACTATGGCAGCGCCAATCTGAACGACGAGCAGGAGGACGCCGGCGTTGATGACCAGGACGGCTACATGTTTACCGCCGAACATCACCAGACCAACTTTTTTGGCGGTTACAACAAGCTGACCCTGCAATACGCCAAGGACTCTCTGGTCGCCAGCGGCGGCCGGAGCAACAGCAGCGCCATAAATCAAGGCTCCATGGTCCGCGTCATTGACCACGGTTTGATCCCTCTGGGTAGCAATATGGATCTGTTCTATGTGGGTATTTATGAGGACACCAGTCTCGATAATAATCAGGGTAGTCAGTGGACCTCATTTGGGGTACGTCCCACCTATTACTGGAGCTCGTTGATGAGTACGGCGGTCGAACTGGGTGTTGACCGGGTTTCCCCGGAACTATCCGGAGCGGAGGATTCAGATCTGCAGAAAGTAACCATTGCCCAACAATGGTCACCTGGCGATACCTTTTTCGCACGGCCACAGTTGCGACTATTCGCCACCTACGCAAACTGGAGCGACAATTACAACGCAGCCAGCGAGTCAATCGGGCCGGATGACAGCAATGGGCTAACCTTTGGCGCCCAAGCGGAAGTCTGGTGGTAGGTACAAACTAGCGCAACACCAATGTTAGCGAACGCGGGCCAGCTCCTGCTGGCCCGCATTATCCAGTCATCAATGCATCATCCAAACGGGTATCCTGGCGTGACACGCCCACCAGACCGCGGCAAACAGGATAACGGACTCCATTGCCCCGGTGACTGTTTGATGGGATAACAAATAATGGGACAGCTGAATGATCGCAAACACGTAGACGAGATCGAAAAACAGCTCCATGTTGGTCACATTCGGCGTTTCTCTACCTTCAAGTTGTCTGAGTGCCGTGGTCGGCATAATTCGATGAAGGAAGGTGTCGGTCACGTTATGTCATCATCGCGAGAAAACTATAACGTGACCGATTCCTTGGAGGCAGCGCGGGTGAAGTGCTCCACCGGGCGGCAAGGTCCTCTGCCAGGAGTTCGCCCAGGTTCTTGGCGCCGCCGGCGATGAGCACTACCCTGCCTTCAATGCTGTTTCGAGACATTGTCTTTATGCCTTGCTGTGTGTTTTTCGATTGGCGGAAGCTTCCCGCCAGGTTCACAATCAGGTTAGGCTGTAGGCTATCCTGAATAAATAATGCATTTAGAACAGCAGTGTTCGAAAAACACGACCAATCGGATGGTATGGACAGGATTCGGCAAGTCACGATGGGTTGCAATATGGTGGCGGAGGGCGTGGACTGCGTGATCAGGGTCGGATACCTCCCAGACTCCGAGCTGGTATGCAAGAAATTGGGTGAAATCGAAGTCATAAACTGTAACAGTCCGATTTATCTAATGACTGCCGTTCCCGAACCAAAAGCGTAGTGGGGCGCATCTCATGCAGCGTGCAGTATCAGTTGCCATACATTACGGAGTTGTCGCGGTGTTGCTGGGGTCCTTTGGAGCTACCAGCCACGCGGCTTCACCAACATCGACGGTAAAAATCTGTTATGAGTCGTGGCCCCCCTACATCTTTAGGGATGACGAAGGAGAGATGCGCGGCATCGCCGTGGAACTGATGAATACAGCACTTAGTGATCTGGAGTTGGACGCCACTTACGAGGAACTACCGTTCAAACGCTGCGTATCCGAGGTCCAGTCAGGCGCATCGGACGTTGCCATGCCAGTTACGGAAGGGCGGAGCTATCTTCTGCACTCACGGACGGTGTTCGCTCACTGGACTTTGGCTGCGATCGTATCAGAGAGTCTATCCATTGAAGAGCCGGTAACTCTGGAGAAGCTGAACGACCTTAGCGTGCTTATTATCAGCGGCTATGTATACCCGGAAAATATTACACGCTGGGCGGAAAACCACCCGGATATTACAGACATAACCTATTCCGCTGATGGCGAAGGGATGGTGCCTTTCCGTATGCTTGAATTCGGGCGGGCCGACGTGTTCATTGAGGACAACGTTTGGAGCGCCAACCTGATCCAAAATAACGATCTGTCGCTTCGCGTTCTGGAACCCGCACTGGGTTCCGCTGTCAGTGTTGCCGGTTATCGCAAAGAACTTACAGGTCTGCGCGATGACATTGACCGTATACTGGAGACACGGGGACAGTCGTTCAGGGACGAGCTGTTTACGAAATACACCGGTTATGCCGAGTCGTTTTTCTCCGGTCTGTAAACTCAAGCTTTCCGGTAAAGCAAACCTAACAACATGGTGATGGGAGAGACCAATGGTTAACCTGAGGATAAACGGACAAGAGCACGAGTTGGACGTCCCGGACAATATGCCCCTGCTGTGGGCTCTTCGGGACGTTGTGGGAATGAAAGGCACCAAGTTTGGATGCGGTATCGCCCAGTGCGGTGCCTGCACCGTTCATCTTGATGGGGTAGCGACCCGGTCCTGTGTAATGCCCGTTTCTGCCGCCAAAGGCGAAATCACAACGATCGAGGCCATGTCTGATGACGCGGTTGGCCAAAAAGTCCAGCAGGCTTGGCTGGACCTAGGTGTGGCCCAGTGTGGCTACTGCCAGGGAGGCCAGATCATGAATGCCACAGCTCTGCTGAAGAAAACACCGCAACCGGAAACTCAGGAAATCGTCGACGCCATGGCGGGTAACCTTTGCCGGTGTGGAACCTACAACCGTATCCTGGCGGCTATTGAACGGGCCGCGGGCAAGGAGGCCAGCTCATGAGTCAATCAGACGATACACTGCTGCTTGCCAATGTCAGCCGCCGCGGCCTGTTAAAGGGATTGGTTGGGGGGTCAGCGCTCCTGCTGGCCGCCCGATGGGATATGGGGTTTGCCAATGAACAGGCGCAGTTCGGTGCCGGTGCCATGCCGGGCGGTTGGGTCGACAACCCGAATGTATTCATACACATCAACGCGGACGGTCTGGTTACGATTATCAACAACCGTGCTGAAATGGGGCAGGGGATTCGCACCAGCCTGGTCATGGTAGCCGCCGACGAGCTGGGCGCTGACTGGCATCAGGTTCGAGCGGAACAGGCAGACGGCGATCAGGATAAATTCGGCAACCAGAATACCGATGGCTCTCGCAGTATGCGTCACTGGTACGCCCCCATGCGCCGTGCGGCCGCTGCTGCCAGGCTGATGCTCGAGCAGGCCGCGGCCAATCAATGGGGTGTATCGGTCGACGAAGTAAGAGCAGATATTCATAAGGTTGTTCATCCTTCCACTGGACGGGAACTCGGCTTTGGCCAGCTTGCAGAAGCCGCACGGGAGCTGGACGTTCCTGGCCGCGACGGGCTGGTTCTTAAATCCGATCGCGAACTGCGCTTCATTGGGAAGGAATCCGGCCTGATTAATGGCGAGCTGAAATCCACGCATCCCAAAGCCATTGATGGTGAAGACATCGTCACCGGCAAGGCGATTTTCGGCGCCGATGTGGATCTGGAAAACACTCTCTATGCGGTGGTGGCCAGACCACCGGTCTACGGCGCAACGGTGAAAAGCGTCGATGACAGCGAAGCCCTGAAGGTAACAGGTGTAAAGAAGATCGTACGCATCAATGGCACCGGCCAGCCTGCCGCATTTAACCCACTCGGTGGTGTTGCGGTGGTAGCCACCAATACCTGGGCCGCGATGGAGGGCCGCAGAGCCCTGAAGA
Organism: Marinobacter sp. B-12; assembly: GCF_056857915.1. NCBI lineage: Bacteria > Pseudomonadati > Pseudomonadota > Gammaproteobacteria > Pseudomonadales > Marinobacteraceae > Marinobacter > Marinobacter sp. B-12. The sequence goes on from NZ_JBSXOB010000026.1 coordinate 13,128, forward strand.
TTGAGTGGGACAACGCTTCGGCCGGAGACAACGCTGATTACACCTCAGATGTTTACCGGGAATCGCTGGAAAAAGCAGCACAATCACCCGGCAAGGTTATACGCCAGTCCGGTGATGTTGAGGCTGCTTTGAAAGAGGCCGATAAGCGGGTGTCAGCCACCTATTACATGCCCCATATGGCGCAGGCTCCGATGGAGCCACCCGTCGCCGTGGTTCGAGTGACCGCGGGCAAGGCCGAGGCCTGGGCGCCAGTGCAGCACCCCAGGGCGACGCGAGAAGGCATAGCCGCGCTTCTGGAGATAGACCTGGAAAACGTGACCGTACACCAAACCCTGCTGGGTGGCGGTTTTGGCCGTAAATCAAAACCCGACTTCGTGATTGAAGCCGCTCAAGTGGCGAAAGCATTTGAAGGACAGCCCATCAAGTTGCAGTGGTCCCGTGAGGACGACATTCAGCATGCCTACTTCCATGCGGTTTCTGTAGATCACCTGGAAGCGGGCCTCGATGCCGATGGCAGAGCGACCAGTTGGCGCCACCGTACCCTGTCTCCCAGCATTGCATCGCTGTTTGCCCCGGACCCAAAACACAAGGGGAGCTTTGAGCTGGGCATGGGTTTCAACACCATGCCGTTCAGCATTCCCGCTATCCGGTTGGAGAACCCGCCGGCTCCGGCTCATGTCCGTATTGGGTGGTTCCGCTCGGTGTACAACCTCCCGCATGCGTGGGCCATCCAGAGCTTTGCCCACGAAATGTCAGTAGCGGCCGGCAAGGATCATCGCGATTACGTGCTGGACCTGCTGGGGCCCGGGCGTGAGGTTCACAATCTGACGGTGGGCGACGGTTGGAATTACGGTGAAGATCCTGAGATGTATCCGATTGATGTGGGCCGCATGCGCCGGGTCATTGAGCGTGCCACCGAAGAGGCGGGCTGGGGAAAGGAAAGAGCCAAGGGGCGTGGCCTGGGGCTGGCCTTCCACCACAGTTTTGTTTCCTACACCGCCGTCGTTTTTGACGTGGAAGTGGATGATAGCGGACAAGTGACCGTTTATCGCGCAGATATTGCCTTTGATTGCGGGCCGCAGGCCAACCCGGAGCGAATCCGATCTCAGATGGAGGGCTCCTGCGTGATGGGCATCGGCATTGCCCTGCAAAATGAGGTGACCTTCCAGGATGGTGTCGCCCAGCAGAGTAACTTCGACAGATACCTGCTGCCGCGAATGCCAAACGCACCGAAAGTAGTCCGGGTGCACCTGATTGATAACCCCGATGACGCCATGGGCGGTGTGGGAGAGCCGGGATTGCCACCGGTTGCGCCGGCACTGTGCAACGCCATCTACGCGGCCACTGGAAAACGCATTCGGCGCCTTCCTGTTGGTGATCAGTTGAGTGCATGACCATGCAAAGTCTGGATGCTCGGGTAGTGGAGCAGGCAATCGAATGGTTGGGGAATGGCCGGACGATCTGGTTGTGCACGGTGTTGTCCACCTTCGGATCATCGCCCAGGGAACCGGGCTCACTGATGGTTGCCACCTCTGACGGACATCATGTTGGCTCGCTCTCGGGTGGTTGTGTCGAGGAAGACTTCCTCGAACGCGTTGCGGCAGGAGAGTATGAGCAACCAGCCGTGATTGTCCGCTACGGCGATCCCGGGAAAAGTCCGGAGAGCCCCCGTATTCGCTTGCCGTGCGGGGGCATTCTTGACGTGTTGGTGGAACGAATGGCCGCCACCCAAAAGATCCGGGATCACCTTGAGCGGATCCAGCAGGCCCTCTCCGGCCAACGTGACATCGCACGACATATCAGATTGGCGGATGCCGAGTGTTGGCTGTCGGATGCAGAGCCAACGGGGCCACGGGTTCTGCAAAATGAAACCGAAGAGACGGTGGCGGTTCGTATCGGCCCCGTTGCCAAGCTGATTCTGGCCGGTTATTCAACGGTGTCAGAGGTTTGCGCACAATTCGCCCTGAGCCTTGGTTATGAAGTAGTGCTGTGTGACCCACGGGAGGAGGTCACCAATGGCATGAGCCTGCCGCCGGGTGTTGAGTTCCTGCCCCAACTGCCATCGCTGTATATCGCTTCGCCGGGTGCTTGCACACCCTCCACAGCGGTAGTCGCCGCTACCCACGATCCCCGCATTGATGATCTGGCCATGATGGCCGCTGTCAAAACCTCGGCAAGCTACATCGGTGTGATGGGGTCTGTTCGTACTTCCCAGGCCCGATCCGAACGCCTTCGTAGGACTGGTGGCCTATCAAAGGAAGACGTTGAGCGGATCCAGATGCCCATCGGACTCAACCTCGGCAGTAAAACCCCTTCTGAAATTGCGCTGGCCATCGTTGCGGACATGGTGCGTGTCAGGAGAGGGCGTCCACGTGTTGAACTGTGAACGCCCTCTCTCACAACTTGGTTAACGAAAGGTCAGTGGCTCGTTGCTCATCGACTATCGGATTACTCGTAAGCACCTGCAGAGTAGGTCAGCTCGTAACTGTGGCTGTAGATCTCGAGAATGTTTCCGAACGGATCTTCCATGTAAACCATGCGGTATGGTTTTTCACCGGGGAAGTACTCACGAACCGGCATACGCTGTTTACCGCCTGCAGCAACGATTTTCTCGGCAAGGCCTTCCACGTCCGGGTCCTGGACACAAAAGTGAAACACGCCGGTTTTCCAGTACTCGAAGTTGTCTTCCGGTTTTTCTGCGTTGTTGAACTCAAAGATTTCTACACCAATCCGGTCGCCGGTGGAAAGGTGAGCAATCCGGAAAGAGCTCCAGCCTGCACCAAAAACGTCGGTACACATGACCCCAATGGGGCTGTCATCTTCCTCGATAGTGGTTTGCGGCATGATCAGGTACCAGCCCAGTACTTCTGTATAGAACTTCACAGCGGCATCAAGGTCGGTCACCGAAATCCCGATATGGGAAAAACTGCGTGGGTAAGTCGTGCTCATGTTTCTTCTCCTCTGGAAAATGTAGAACCAGAGTAAGCGGCGATTGCTATAATATAAACAGGTGACTGCTTATCAATTTAATAAGAGTTTCTTATGCTTAATCCCCAATGGTTACGCTCGTTCGTGGTACTCGCCGACCTCGGCAGTTTTACCCGGACAGCCGACCAGCTCGGCCTGACCCAGGCAGCCGTCAGTCAGCATGTTAGGCACCTTGAAGAACAGTTGGGGACCCTGGTGATACGGCAACCTCGACGGATGGAGTTGACACCAGCCGGCCACGCTCTCCTTGCGTATTGCGATGAAATCGAACAAGCCGATATGCGATTACGTCTGCGAATGTCGGAAGGCGATAAAGCAAAAGGAGAGTTCAGCCTTATAACGCCGGGGAGTTGCGGCCTGCTGCTATACCCTTTTTTGCTGGATCTGCAGGAGCAGCACCCTGACTTGGTGGTCCGTCATCGGTTCGCACCGGATACGGAAATACTGGATGCGGTCTTGGGCAAACGCTATGAGATTGGCTTGGTTACGGCAAAGCCTGATGATCCCCACTTGACGTCCTCCCACTTCGCCGAAGAGCCACTGGAACTGATTGTGCCGGCAGGGCAATCGGTATCGAGCTGGGCGGATCTGGAGCGATTGGGATTTATTGACCACCCTGATGGCCGGGCCATGGCAACGCGCCTGTTGAGCCGCTGCTTTCCGGGGGAGCCTGGAATCCGCAATATTCCGGTGCGCGGTTTTGTCAATCAGGTAGGATTAATCCTCGAACCCGTTGCCAGGGGCATGGGCTTTACCGTACTACCGCAATACGCGAGACAGGCTTTTGGCCGACACGGAGAAATCACAGTAATCAAGCTTGAAAGGGACGTGGTAGATTCGCTCTGGATGATCTCCCGGGCGGAATGGCCCCTGTCTTCACGCGCTCGCTATGCCATGGAGTATCTGAAGCAACAATTAAAAGACCGGTGAAAAAGAACACGCGTTCGTCCGATGACCCTTCAGTTTGCTTCCAAATGATGCATGATCTGGAGTGCAACGTCTTTGGCGGGTTTCTCCGAGTTATCAATTTCCAACGTATTCCTATGATGAATAGGGAAGAACCGCCACTGCGACAGCAGCTCCGAAAGGTGTTGCTCGCATGAGATTTTGTGGGACTTTTGGCGCTCTACGCTGCTGGAACGGCTGATTAGCACGTCATGCCTTGGCGAAAGATGGACCGGGAACACCTGAATATTTTCAGATTCGAAGAAATCGAGATACCGTTTTATTTCTTCCCTGTCCTCCTCTGCGCATGTCATGAAGGTCATCGCAATCCGTTGCACCCCTAATTCATTCGCCTTGGATAGGGTTTGGCGTCGGATCGAGTTAGTGAAGTCGTGGAAGTCCTTCTCCCCGAACTCATCATAGATGGACAGGCTGAGATCCACCGCCAGGTGGTTGTGAAAGAGCTTGAAGCCATGTTCTTTCTCAAGCGCTTTGGCGACCGTCAGTTTCCCTGCAGCCGGCGGGCCGTGAAGCCAGACAAGTTTCATTGCGATGAGGCTCCTTAATCAGGCCATCGGGCAGTTGAGGCAAAATCAACAAACCGATCAACTTCGTCCTGATTCTCGCTAACTCCCCACTCAAAACCAATCGACCGTTTTGCTGAGAGCTCTGTAAGTGGACGTTTGACGATATTGGGCGAATCGTAGTGTTCTGGAACGATCGCAATTCCAACACCCTGTTCCACCAGGGACAGTGCACGGTCATCCTGATTGGTGACGTACGCGACGTTCAGGCGCGTGCCGGTTGACTTCAACAGGTGTTGCAGCATTTGTCGATACTCACAATGTGACCGCGAGACAAATGGTTCGTTCTCCAGGTCCGCAAGCGTGAGTAACGGGGACTTGCTGAGATGATGGTGAGTGGCCATTGCGATGCTGTAGGACTCTGAAAAAAGCGGTTTCGAGTGAGTAAAACGACGACCGTTGCCAGGACGATCCGTGAGCAGAGTCAATGCCATATCGATTCGGCCGCTTTCAGCCAGTTTCTCCATTTCTTCCTTGCTCGCGTCAAACACCTGCAATCTTAATCTGCGATTTTCTCGCCGGTAAGGCTCGATCAAGCGGGCAACGTGCGAAATGGATAAAGTGTTTATCACACCTAGCCTGATCATGCGTTGTTGATCGTGGTGTTTCAGCTCGTCACGAGCCTTGTTGCATTCCTCGACAATTCGAGTCGCGCGCTCCAATAGGGTCCTTCCCGCTGGCGTCAATACAACGTTGCGCTTGTTTCGGGTGAATAGCTTGACCCCAAGCTCATCTTCCAACTTCGCAATGGATGCCGATAGAGCCGGTTGTGAAACAAAGGCTCTTCGAGCCCCGCGAGTGAAACTCTCTGATTCTGCGGCCGCCAGAAACAGTCGTAATTGCTGCAACTCCATAACATAACCATTGATTGTGATTAGGATTCATATAATCGATTTCAATTATGTTATTTGATGGGATACGCTTTTACCAGCATCGTAACGGGATAAGGGGAAGGAACATGGGCACGACCGACAAACCGATCGCGCTGGTGGTTGGAGCTGGCGACCATTTAGGGGCGGCGATCGCACGCCGATTCGCCAGGGAAGGATTCCATCTCGTGGTGACCCGTCGCCGGGGAGACCTGGAAAAGCTCTGTGTGGAAATCAGTGACCTAGGGTCCACGGCAACTGCCATTCATTCCGACGCCCGCGACGAGACGCAAGTAACTGAACTGATCAATCGAGTGGAGTCAGAGTTGGGCCCTATACGGGTGGCGATTTTCAACGTGGGTGGAAACGTCCGATTCGATCTCTGCGAAACAACCACTCGGGTGTACCAGAAGGTTTGGGAAATGTGTGCGCTGGCTGGCTTTCTGGTGGGCCGTGAGGTGGCGGCAAAGATGCTGACCCGCAACGAAGGAACCATCCTGTTCACCGGTGCATCGGCAAGCCTGAGAGGCGGGGCCGGCTTTTCAGCCTTCGCGGGTGGCAAGCACGCGTTACGGGCCCTGGCTCAAAGCATGGCGAGGGAGCTTGGACCTAAAGGAATCCACATAGGTCACGTTATTGTTGATGGACTGATACGAAATGAGGCGACCGCTGAATTTCTGCCTGATCTTTATGCCAGTAAGGGGGAGGGTGGCATCATCGAGCCCGATGATCTCGCCGACATTTACTGGCATCTCCATACACAGCCCCGGTCAGCCTGGACATTCGAGCAGGATGCGCGGCCATTTTCTGAGTCCTGGTAGATCCTTTCCAACAAGAGGTAATCACGATGAGTACGAACATCGATTTTTATTACGATTTCATAAGCCCCGCGTCCTATTTCGCATGGATGCGATTGAAGGAACTCACTGAGGGAACCGGCGCCCGTATCAATTACAAGCCGATTCTTCTCGGGGGCATTCTCAAGGCCACTGGCAATACCTCTCCGGTAACCGTTCCAGCCAAATGGGAATGGATCAAATCCGATTTTCAACGCCATGCCGATCACTACGGCATTCCGTTCCAGTTAAATCCGCACTTTATTTTCAGCACGGTCAATGCAATGAGAGGGGCGCTCTGGGCGCTATCTAACGGTCGGATCGAATCCTACAACCAGGCGATGTTCTCAGCCGCATGGGCCCAGGGTGAGGACCTTTCATCCCCGGATGCATTGAGGGAGATCTTAACCAACGCTGGCTTTGATTCGGAACAGGCAGCGAACGCAATGGCGCAACCCGAGATAAAAACTGAGCTGATCGAGGCGACGGATGACGCCGCCAAGAGGGGCGTGTTCGGAGCTCCCACCTTCTTCGTCAACGATGAAATGTTCTTCGGCCAGGACCGTATGGACTGGGTCAAGCGGGCGCTTGGCTAACCTGAGCTGTCTTCCGCGCCAACACCAATGTCACTTTCGTCACTCCTGAGGTATCTATGAACGACCCCATTCAACGCTGCAAGGTTTTAACCGCAGGGGTGCTCAACCTGATATTGGTAATGGGTATCGCCCGTTTTGCGTACACACCTTTGCTGCCGGCCATGCAGGAACAGACCGATTTGGGAGCGGCGGAAGGAGGTTGGCTTGCAGCGATTAACTATCTCGGGTACCTCGTGGGTGCGGTGGTTGCTTCTGTGATCAGTGACCTGGAACTAAAAGACCGCCTCTATCGCATCGGGTTGGTGGCTGCGGTCGTGACGACAGCCGGTATGGGACTGACTGAGAACCTGTGGCTCTGGGCAATCTTACGTTTTTTTGCGGGTCTGAGCTGTGCCGCTGGAATGTTGATTGGCTCAGGATTGGTCCTGAACTGGTTGATGCGAAACAATCACCGCGGTGAGCTCGGCATTCAGTTCAGCGGCGTTGGTTTGGGAATGGCGTTGTGTGCCGTTGCCGTCGAGGTAATGAATACCGTGTTTGACTGGCGCGAGCAATGGTTCGTGTTGACCGCCATAGGCGCTTTGATTCTTATCCCGGCCTGGGTATGGTTGCCAAGGCCAGAGTCGATACCCAGTGGTGTGAATCGCAAAACCATGGAGGACTCCCCGCCAGGTGCCATCTTCATGAGGCTTGTGACGGCAGCTTACTTTTGCGCCGGCGTTGGTTATGTTGTCAGCGCAACTTTTATCGTTGCAATTGTTGATGAGCTTCCAGGACTGGAAGGCAAGGGTGTCTGGGCTTTTCTTGTCATGGGGCTGGCAGCTGCGCCAAGCGCTATCCTTTGGGATCTGGTCGCGCGTCGGTTTGGGAATATGAACGCGTTGATCGCTGCAAGCCTGCTTCAGGCTGTGGGTATTCTATTACCGGTCATCGAACCGAGCCTAATGTTGACGATGCTGGGCGCCATCCTTTTTGGGGGAACCTTTGTGGGCATTGTCTGCCTTGTCCTGACGATGGCCGGGCGCTTCTATCCCTCCCGGCCGGCGAAATTCATGGGTAAAATGACAATCTCTTTCGGAATTGCGCAGATCGTTGCACCGGCGTTTACCGGTATTCTGCGTGAGCACAACGGGGACTACGCCGTGGGACTGTATACGGCATCTGCGACGATGTTGGTCGGCAGCGTTCTGTTGCTCATGGCAAAAAGTCGGGAGGTTGGTGAAACGCCAACCCCCGAGGCTGTCAATCGATGAAAGGCGAATTGTTATTTGTGTGGTGTTGTTCATTGGCATAATGCAGCCAGGCATTGAATCCCACTAGCGCCATTACGATGAGTGTTCATACCGGTGGCTTGGTTTGTAGAGGCAGTACCGACTGCTGGGACACCGGGCTGGAGGTGAACGTAAACCGCAACAACCATAATAATTCCGGTTAAGGCTGTTGAACCGAAAAACAAACGGTCCGCTAGTGATGTCGCTGATACCCGATGCTGCTATGTCTGCCCAATGACCCGACGGCCAGTTTATTCGGATGAAATGTTGGTGATTTAGTCGTAGATGACGACGCAGCGCACTTCGATACTTTGGCGATCCGGCGCACCGTAAGGTGTGGCTGGATCTTCGAACGCGCTATGGAAGCTGAAAGTGGACGGCGATCGCGGATCACTCGCATCCGCCTGCTTGCCGTCAGATCTCGCCAGTGGCCCCGCCGAATCCCATTGTTTAATCAGTAGCGCTTCGTCCCCCGTCATTTCCGGGAAGTAGTACCAGTGATGGCGCTCGGCGTGTTTTGCAAAATAGTTTTCCCCGAGACGGTCCTGATAGTGAATTTCAAATACGACCAGGTCTTCCGGGTTGACTGTCTGGCTATCGCATAGTGCCAGGGGATGTGTGGCCACCGGCTCGCTGGATATATTTCGCCACAGGTTGATAATCGCAAAACGGCCACCTTCTGCGAGCGCACGCTCGACCGTGTCATTGGAGATCAATGACTCTTTGTCGCCAAGAACACTGCGCAGAGTGTCATTGCTGCCGGGAGGGTTCGTCAGGTCGCGCAAGCGCTGGGGGGCACTGGTGAGCGTATAATCGCCATGCACCAGATGCAAAGGCTCCTGCACTTGCTGTCCGCCTGATATCTGTTTTCCGCTTTGTTTTCCGAGCACCGAGCGGACATTGTGGTCGAAGGCAAATGCACGGCCACCGGTCGCTTCCTCTATGATTTTCGCGCATTCCGGGTAGTAGCATTGAACGATCTGTTGCTGATCCAGAAAATCCAGACCAGGTTGTGCGAGCGGCCGGGTCAGCAACTCGAATCCGTTGGCGGCAAGGCTAAGACGCTGATTGCCTGAAAAAACGCGACCGTTGTGAACCTTCTTTTCCTGCTTGTCGTGCACCACTCCCTGCATTTCGCTGTCGTTTCCGCCCGTATCCCTGCGTATCAACACCTTGCCATTTCGGTAGAGTGATGACTCGGTGGATTTATCCAGATAATTAAAAAAGCCCAGGCTGTGGTCGCGGTTATGCGTATTCGCTTTCGGTGTGCTCATCGATGGTGCCTCTCTCAATTAAATAACGAGTGTCTGCGGAAACATCTTGCACGGGACAAAGCCAGAACTGAAACTCTGAAATCATATTCCTGCTATTCATATACGTGATAATGACATCGTAGACTGAAAGCTGGATATTGGGCCTCCCTTTCGGGAAGCCATTCAGAGATCAGGCGGTAGCCGTTTCGTGGTTATCCAGAGTGGCGGAAATGCGGGTCAAAAACAGCGCGCTGAGAACAATCACACCGCCAATCCAGGGTGTGTTCATTAGCCCCATGTCGGCTACTACATGGCCGCCGAGCCAAGCGCCGACGGCAATACCAATGTTGAAGGCCGCGATGTTCAGGCCGGAAGCAACATCTACGGAATGCGGAGTGTAACGCTCAGCCAGTTGGACCACATACACCTGCAAGCCCGGTACATTGCCGAAGGCAAAAGCACCCCAAACCAGCAGGGTGATAACGGCTGTAACCGGATTGTAAGCGCTGAAGGTCAGTACGAACAGGATGGCCGCCAGGCCGCCAAAAACGATGTACAGCGCTGTGGTTGGCCCGAAACGATCGGCCAGCTTACCGCCCCAGATATTGCCAGCGGCCACAGACACGCCGTAGACGAGCAGCAGGAGGCTGACCATGCCGGAGGCAAAACCGGTGACGTCTTCGAGGATCGGGGTCAGGTAGGTGAATGCCGTGAATGTACCGCCGTACCCAATGGCGGTCATCGCGTACACCAGCAGCAGTCTCGGGTGAGTGATGACCTCAAGCTGCTGACGCAGGGTTGCCGGCTTTGATTGCTTCAGGTTCCTGGGCACCAACACGGCACTGCCGATCAACGCGATGGCCCCAAGCGCGGCGACGGTCAGGAAGGTGGCTCGCCACCCGAACGTCTGTCCGATAAAGGTACCCAAGGGCACGCCCGTTACCAGGGCAACGGTAAGCCCGGTGAACATGATGGCAATTGCACTGGCCTCTTTCTCTTTAGTCACCAGGCTGGTAGCGATGGTTGAACCGATTGAGAAGAACACACCGTGTGCAAGGCCGGTGAGAATTCGGGCGGTAATCAGTGAGCTGTAATTCGGCGCCATCCAGGCCAGGATGTTGCCGATGATGAACAACCCCATCAGCGAAAGCAGCACCACCTTACGATTCCAACGGCCGGTCAGGGCGGTGAGTACCGGTGCACCTATAGCAACACCGAGCGCGTACAAACTGACCAATAGACCAGCAGACGGGAGGGTAACGCCCAGATCCTGGGCAATGGTGGGAACCAGTCCGACAATGACAAACTCGGTGGTCCCAATCGCAAAGGCACTCAAAGTGAGTGCGAAAAGTGCAATGGGCATAGCGGCTCCTTAGCAGTGAGCGGGAATGAATTGACGATGCCTAGTTTGCGGCTGCATACTTTTGCGATAAACAGTGGTTTTTAAAAATTACTTTTGCGGAAAGTGAAATGAAAAGCCGATCGGACGACCTTCACTGTCTGCTGTCAGTGGTGGACAGCGGAAGCTTTAGTAGCGCGGCAGAACAACTTGACGTATCCGTGACCCGGGTGTCGCGAGCGGTCTCCCGCCTCGAACAGAGCTTGAACACCACGCTGCTGAACCGAACTACCCGCAAAGTGGGGCTGACCGAGGAAGGGCGGCTGTTTGTTGCGAAGGTGAGAGAAGGCCTGGCTGCGCTGGAAGAGGCCGAAGAGCAATTGGCCGTACGTAAACAAAGGCCGGCGGGCCGCCTGCGAGTGGACGCCGCAAACCCGTTCCTGTTGCATCAGATCGTGCCTCACGTCCGGGAGTTTCGAGCCGCCTATCCGCACATTGAACTGGAATTGACGGCAAGTGATCAGATTGTCGACCTGCTGGAACGACGGATTGATGTGGCTATCCGAATCGGAAGCCTGGAAGACTCGACGCTCCATGCCAAGGCATTGGGTCGGTCTCCGCTGTCAGTGGTGGCTTCGCCGGACTACCTGAAGCGGCGTGGTGGCTGCGACTCGCCGAAATCTCTCGCTGACCATGACACCATCGGCTTCACGGCACCGGAAGCTCTGAATGTCTGGCATTTTGGCGAAGGGATACGAATCAGACCGACGGTACGAGCCAGCAGTGGGGAAGCCGTACGCCAACTCTGCCTCGGCGGAAACGGTCTGGCGTATCTTTCACGGTTCATGATCGACAAGGACCTCGAACGAGGCGACTTGGTGGAACTGATGGGAGATCAACTGGTGCGCCCCAATCCAAGGGAGTTGGTCAACGCCGTGTACTACAGGAACACAACGCTGTCTGCGCGCATTCAGGTGTTTCTGGATTTCTTCAGTGCACGGTGGAAAAATCTGTAACGAGGAAACAAGCTCTAAGTAGGTGACCATCTACATACGGATTGTGGATTAGATTGTCACACTCTGGCGTTCGACTGATCGTGAGTGGCTCGGGCGGCGCCTAGCAGGCATCCTTGCAACGGCTCCAGAAAACCGGGGTTCAAAGTGCCAGCATTGATGATATTCATCGTCAGAACCCGCTGCCCGGGTAGCTGGTCCAGTTGGACTGGGCGCACTCTGGACGATATAACCGACGACTCTGGTAACAGCGCGATGGCCAATCCCGATTCAACCGCCGAATAAAGATTGGCCATGTCGGTACTGGTCATCACCGTATGGTAGTCCAGACCGGACTGCCTCAAATCCGTGGCGGCGAAATCACGTAGCGCGCAATCACTTTCCAGCAATGCGACGGGCAACGCCTCCTCTGTATTGATGGGTAGCCCAACCGAGGCATACCAGCAAAGCGCTTCCGACCACAGACTTTTCTCCGGTGCGAACTGGGATTCCCCGGTAACGATAGCCACGTCGAGATCACCAGCGGTGACCAGCTCCCGCAACCTGCGGCTTCGACCGCAGGTAATTCGGGGATCCAGCTCAGGAAAGGCGTCCCGAATGCGCGGGATAAACTTCTGCAAGAATGTCTGGGCATAATCCGTGGGTATCCCAAAATGTACAGGACCCCGGAGCGGCTCCAGGCTAAGCGCACTGAGCGTTTCGTTATTGAGGCGTAGCAGCCTGTCGATGTAGCCCAGCAACGTCTTCCCGGGTTCCGTGAGCTTGATACCCTGATTACTGCGCTCAAGAAGCCGATGGCCGATCTGCTCTTCCAATCGTTTAATCTGCATACTGACAGCGGCCTGGGAGCGGTACAGGCGGCTCGACGCCTCTTTAAAACCGCCTGCCTCCACCACCACTGCAAAGGTATTCAACAACTCCAGATCCAGAATGGGCTTCATTTGGGCGGCCTTTGGGCATTTATCAACAAATCTGAATTATCGTATCAAAAATATTCGTTTGAGTGAATCATTCCGGAGACCTATGATCTCACCATAGGCGTCGAGGTTGACGTTAAATTGATCGAATCAGTCGGCTAGCACTGAAGCAGAGGAGACACTATGAGCCACATCCATATCCCCAAGACAATGGCAGGCGTTGTTCTGACTGGGCACGGTGGCCTGGACAAACTTGAGTACCGGGAAAATCTGGAAGTGCCTCAGCCCCTCGCTGGTGAGGTACTGATTCATGTCGGAGCGAGTGCGATCAACAATACCGACATCAACACCCGGACAGGCTGGTATTCCAAAGGCGTAACAACGGGTACGGATCAGGGCGCCGCTGCAGGGTTTGAGACGGCAAACGACGAAGATGGTGGCTGGTCAGGTATACCCCTCAGTTTTCCACGTATTCAGGGTGCTGATGTGTGTGGAAACATCATAGCGGTGGGTGAGGGAGTTGACCCCGCGCGGATAGGGGAGCGCGTGTTGGTTCGCCCTATGCAACAGGCGCCTGGCGACCCGTCTTCTTACAACCTCATCACGTTCGGATCCGAGATCAACGGCGGCTACGCCGAGTACGCCGTAGCGCGTTCAAGCGAAGTGTTCGCAATCAACAGTACCCTGAGCGACGCCGAACTGGCTTCATTTCCCTGCGCCTATTCAACCGCCGAAGGCATGTTGGACAGGGCACACCTGGGGGTCGGGGAACGAATTTTGATCACCGGCGCTTCCGGTGGCGTTGGATCAGCGGCGATTCAGCTTGCCAAACGCCGGGGCGCCGAAGTAATCGCGGTGTGTGGTGAATCCAAGTTCGACGAGGTGCGTCAGCTTGGCGCCGATCAGGTCATTGCCAGGGGGCAGCCTCTGCTCGAAGTGCTGGAAAAAGACAGCGTCCACATCGTAGCTGATTTGGTGGCGGGCCCCCAGTGGCCGGAGTTGCTGGAGGTGCTGAGCCGTGGCGGTCGTTACGTGGCGTCAGGCGCCATTGCAGGCCCCATAGTGGAACTGGATGTACGAACCTTGTACTTGAAGGACCTAAGTTTTTACGGCTCGACCTGGCAGCCCAAGCGGGTCTTCGAGAACCTCATCGGATACATCGAACGAAACGAAATCGGGCCTGTAGTGGCTAAAACCTACGCGTTGAGGGACGTGGTTCAAGCCCAGGAGGACTTTATGGGCAAGCGCTTTTCGGGCAAATTGACCATTGCAATCGGTAGCCAGATCCATTGATCGCACGGTAGTTAGCCTGGCAACCGGTGGCGTTGCCGGGTTGGTTCGGTTACCTCATTTTCTAAGCTACAAGTTCTTCGATAACCATCACAATCGCTTGGCATTTCCGGTCATTCAGGGCGTCCGAGTGGGGCGAACCGAACCGACCTTTGTCGTTGTCGAAATAATGACCTGAAGCATTGGCAAATTCGTCCGAAAGCGCCGCACGGACGAGCACATCGGCGCCAATCGACAGGCTTTTTCCGGCAATGCCAAAGCCCTCTTTCACCATTTTTGATGCCAACAGCGAGCCCGGGTTTACGGCTACAAAGACCGGCCCCCCACTGCCGAGGGACGCTGCCAGTGCATTGTTCCACATGGTCAATGCCAGCTTGCTTTGAGCGTAGGCCGACATGTCGTCCAGAAGCCGGTTTTTTCCGCGCAGGGCGTCAAGTTCCACCGGAGCCTGTGCGGCCGACGACAGGTTTACCACCCGTGAACCGGGGCCCATGATTGGTAACAGGTGTTTTGTCAGTAGGTACGGCGCAACCGTATTCACGGCGAACCGGACATCCAGTCCGTCCTGGGTGATTGTTTCAGGAACCCGCATGACGCCGGCGTTGTTGATAATCACGTCCAGCTGACCATGTTCTTTTGCGATGGCATTTGCCAGAGAATCCACTTCCGCCAATCGCGACAGATCCGCCTTATAAGTGTAGATCAGTCCAGCGCCTGTACTGTCTGCCAACTTTCTTTCTGTTGCCTCCAGTTTTTCCGCGTTTCGTCCGTGTAAAAGCAACGTGTGGCCTTCGGAATAGAGACGCTTTGCGGTTTCCAGGCCGATTCCATCAGTGGCGCCGGTGATCAGAATTTTTTTGGTCATGGTTTGTGTCCTTGTGCCGAGAATTCGGGGAGCAGGTCTTCTGCGAGGTACAGGATCGTTTGTTCAGTATCCGCCTGATTGAATCGCAGGTTCAATGCAACATGGTTTACACCAATTTTTTCGAGCGATTTAAGGTAAGTCTTCAGAAACTTTATGCCGGATCTGAAGCCCAGATGAATGGGCTGAGGCGGTGCATCGGGATCTGCCAGCAAATCGATGTACAGGGATTGCATCACGGGCTTTGAGGCCTCTGTTTTACCGGGAATACCGTCACGCCAGAATCTAACCGCCTTTGCCTGCTCATCAATACTCCGCGGGTAGGTAATCCATCCATCGCCGTGGAAAGGCCCCCACTGCGGTTTCTGTTGACTGCCTCCGGTAATCAACATTGGGATCGTCCCGGCCGTTGGCTTCGGCAGCAGGTCCATCTCACCGTTCGTTTGGCCATAACGGTTTTCGAATGCCGGCGCGCTATCGGCCATCCTGCGGATGTATTCGAAACTGTCCCGAAAACGCTCGCCCCGGTTTGCATAGGTCTCGTTGAGGGCAGGGTATTCATCGGGTCGGTCGCCAGATGCGATTCCTAGTATCAAACGACCACCTGACAGCTGATCGACGCTTGCTGCGGCTTTCGCGACGTGCGCAGGGTGGCGAAGCGGCAATATCAGGCTCGCTACGCCCAGGGCGATCCGCTCGGTTTGCCCCGCCAGAAAACCGAGGTAAACGAACGGATCGAATACCTGGCCGGCATCACCGAACGAGGGCACATTGAAGGGGACATCGCGCAACCATACCGCGGAAAAACCGGCCTTCTCGGCCAACCGCACACGTTCAAGGTGACGTTCCATCGTGGGCACAGGCCCGCTGGTATAACTCTCCAGCGGAGCAATGACGCCAATACTCAACCGATTCGGCTGAAACACCTGATTGTAGCCACGATTGATAGGGGCAAATGTCTTTGTGCTCTCGTTCAGTGCCGGCATTGTCAAACCTCCACGACGACCTTGCCAACCGCCTGGCCACTGGTCAGGCGATCATAGGCCTGGCCGACCTCAGAAAGACTGAAGCTTTGCTCATCCAGGAGGGGTTTAACGGCACCCTGATCCACGATCTGCGCCAACTGCTCCAGAATGTTGCCGTGCGCTTCCCGAAGATGGTTGTGCAGCATGGGAATCAACATGAACACGACATGAATCGACAGCCCTTTGAAGTGCGCGGTGGTCAGATCCAGTTCAACCATGGCTACAGTCGAAGTCACATGGCCATTCAGGGCAGTCGCTTCAAAGCTGTTGGTCATATTGGCGCCCCCAACTGTATCGAAAACCACATCGAACCCGGCACCGGATGTGTGGGCTTCGACATAGTCGGCAACGGATTCAGTCATGTAATCGATTGGCGTGGCGTCGTAGCCTTCGATGATGCTGAATGCTTTAGCACCCGTGGCAGTGGAGTAAACATTGGCGCCGAAATGCTTCGCAAGTTGGACCGCTAGATGGCCTACGCCGCCGGTACCGCCATGCACAAGTACGTTCTGGCCGGCTTTGACACCCGCACGTTGAAGACCCTCGAATGCAGTGATGCCAACCAACGGCAACGCCGCCGCTTCACGCATAGACAGGCTCTTGGGCTTATGGGCAATCAGCCGTGCGTCGGCAGGCATAAACTCGGCGAGGGCGCCCTGCAGATCGGCCAGCCCGCCAGCACAGCCATACACTTCATCACCGGGAGCGAAATCGGTCACGCCTTCGCCTACGGCTTCAATCGTTCCCGCGAAGTCCATGCCAAGAACAGCAGGCAGGTCAGGGGACAGCGGAAGATCCTTCCCCATCTGGCGAATCATCGTATCGACGGTATTGATACTCGTTGCCGCAACACGCACGATCACCTGGCCCGTTTGTGCGGAAGGCTTAGCCACCTCTGCCAGCTCGAATGCCGACTGTTCACCGTACTGATTAAGAACCATTGCTTTCATCGTGTACCTCCAATTCATTGCTTGGGTTGGTCAAAACTCTACCCACAAGATTAATGGTTCGCATAATCGCAATAAATGGCCAATAATGGTTTTCAGTATTCGTTAAATGGATATAAAACTGTGGATACCGAAGGCATTAAACTGTTCGTTCTGGCGGCGGAAAAACTTAACATCAGCGCTGCGGGCCGGGAATTGGGAATGCCTCCAGCAGTTGCAAGTGCCAGGCTCGCGAAACTTGAAAATGCGGTAGGGGCAGATCTTTTGCGACGCTCGACCCGGAAAGTAGCGCTTTCCACTGAGGGAGCAGAATTTCTACCCTTCGCCCGAGAAATATTGGCGCAGGAGAACGCGGCCCTGGCGGCGATGGGGTTCGGCAATGAGCATGTGTCGGGGACATTGAGATTGACTGCATCCAGCACGTTTGCCCAACAGTATGTGTTACCGCTGATACCGAATTTTCTGGAGCTTTACCCGGGCATCAATCTGGACTTGCGGCTGTCGGATATGGAGCTTGATCTCATCCAGGGCAGTTTTGACCTGGCATTGCGGGACTCGGTGCTTCCAGACAGTAATTTGAAGGCTCGTAAACTGGCAGACGACAAACGGTTGTTGTGCGCTTCCCCGAACTACCTGGCGAAGTGGGGCACACCTAAGCATCCAGACGACCTTTGTTCCCACCAACTGATTGCGTTTAAATCCCAGGCGACCATCAACCTGATTGGCCCAGAGGGCGAACAGGGTAAATTCAACCCGCGTGCGCCCGGTAACCGCCTGATCATTGATGATGGGCTGAGTCATAAAATTGCCACCATGGCAGGCGCTGGCATTGCCATGCATGCTCTATGGAGTGTTCATCGTGAACTTGCGGAGGGTACCTTGGTACGGGTTCTGGCAGACTTCCGAATGGACGCAGAGCCAGCGCTCTGGCTGGTTTATCCCAAGTCTAATGTTTTAACGGCGAAGGTACGGGTCTTTATTGATTTCCTGTTAGATCGGATTGGTAACCGCCCGCCGTGGTTGGAGGTTGAGGTGAAAGGGGAGGGAGAAGAGTGAGAGGCGGCAAAGCCACCCAAAGCGGGTTGACAAAAAAGCACCATCCCTGGTGCCAAGACGCAAAGAAAGACTTATCGCTCAGCCGTGGCTTTTGGGCTGCACTTCACCGCGGATAACGATATTGCCGCTGTAGGGGGAGGGTCCTGCTGAGTGGCCTGCTGCATCACGGTCCTGTATCTCACCACGCATGACGGTTTGGCCGCTGTACGGGGCCGGTTGAGCGTTTTCAAAATGAGTCTCGTCGGATTTCCGATCAGCCAGGGTCGCGTGTGCAGGCAGCGCAGCTGCGGCCAAGAGTGATGTAACAGCAGCCAGTACAGTTGTACGCATAACATGTTCTCCAGTTTTGATAAGCGAAGGCTGATCTCCGTTTCGCCAATCGGCTCGAGATCAGATGGAGTGAAGTATGGGCTCGGGGAGAGGTCCCGAATAATCAGGAGGCTGCATGAATCACATCACCAAAACTGATGAATAAAGTTTGTCGGCGAGTTATTTCGATGTCTCCTATTTTGACTGGTTTTATCGACAAACATGAAAATATCTGTAATACAATAATATAAAGAGCATACCTAAATCGTTTTATAGAACGCACCCCGCCCGACGACGTATAAATATCGCAGTACAAACACCTATTCATCAAAATATATGATGTTTTCAATACCGAGCCCTGATTAGTCGCGCAAGGCGTTCAGTTGAAAAATAGCAGCCAACTTGTTTCCGACCTATCGTCTTTCGGAGTTGGCCATGTCCCATCGTCTGCTTGTACTTTTTCTCACTGTTCTGGCTTTGTCTCCGGTGGCTCATGCTGAGGACTCTGATTCTGTCATTGCGCTCTCTACGGACAACGATCTTTTTGCACCCACCCAAACCGATAGGGATTACACCGCAGGTGTGGCCATCACCTATTCCTCAAACTCGGAGGACTTCCTGGAAAATCCGGCTTCCGGAATCAGCCAAAACCTGGACAGGTTCCTGTTGTCTGGTATTGGAGCAGACATTAGTGAACCTGAGAGCGCCGCCCTGGAGTTTGGCATTTACGGGTTCACCCCTGAGGAAATAAAGGCGAGGGATATCGATCGGGATGATCGACCCTACAGCAGCCTCGTCTATTTATCGTCAAGCCATAGTTACAAGACCGTGAGTGACGATTCCGGGTGGACCACCTCGATGACTGTCGGAGTGCTGGGCCTGGATGTTTTTAAATCGGGTCAGAATGCGGTTCACAAGGTGATAGGAAGTGACCGTGCACGTGGCTGGGACCATCAGGTCTCCAACGGCGGGGAACCAACATTCCGGTATTCCGCTGCCTATCATCAGTATCTGGATAAGAGCCGGCCGGACCAGCAACTCAAAGTCACGTATTTCGGGTCGGTGGGTTATTTGACTGAGTTTGGTGCCGCGCTTGTTTTTCGGGACGGGCTGATTTCCTCCCCGGACAATCGTTTCAACCCTGAGCTTATGGCCTACGGCGAACGAGCGCCGGGAGTAGCGGCCCCAGGCGGCCGGGAGCATTATTTTTGGGGTGGCGTGTCTGTCAAAGCCCGTGCCTATAATGCGTTCCTACAGGGCCAGTTCAGGCACTCCGACCACGAACTGGATGCCAACAATCTTAACGTGCTCCTGGCGGAAATCTGGGCGGGGTATACCCACAGTTTCATTGCTGGCACCGAGTTGAGTTATGTGCTCCGGGTTCAGAGCTCCGAAATTAAGCGCGGGACCGGAAACCGCTCGCTTGCATGGGGTGGGCTGGTATTCAGTAAACGCCTCTAGCGGGCTCTATGCAAACCCATCATCGTGAGAAATGGGATCTATATGGCACTGAAATTAGTGCTGTCAGCTTTGAAGGCCCAGTATTGAAAGTGAGCAATTCCATTCAGGAGCAGATATTATGACGACCATTATTCATGTAACCGATGCGAATTTTGAAGAAGCGGTTGTACAGAGCGACCGGACAGTCCTGGTTGACTTCTGGGCACCCTGGTGTGGCCCTTGCAAGACGGTAGCTCCGCTGCTGGAGGACATCGCCGATGAGTTCGGTGAGCAACTTACCGTTGCCAAAGTCAACGTCGATGATAGCCCGGAAATCACTGCAAAAATGCGCATTCGTGGCATTCCGACACTGGCCTTGTTTCAGGATGGCAATGTGATTGCCCAACATGCCGGGGCAGGGAGCCTTGGCCAGTTGAGAACGTTCGTTAAAGGGCACTTATAGCCCCGGGAAACGCACTATGAAAACTCACGAGCTGCAGTTGCTGTACATCTTCGATGCGATTATGACGGAACGTTCAGTGACTAGTGCGGCGGATCGCCTGGCCATGACACAGCCTGCGGTATCGAATGCGATTTCCAGAATGCGACAGATCTGGAACGATCCGCTCTTTGTGCGAAAGGGGCGTAACATCGAACCGACCTCTTACGCCCTCAGTCTTTGGGACCAAGTAGGTGACCCTATGTTCGCGCTGACGAACGCCGTCAGCGCGACGCAGTTTGACCCGGCTTCCGCCCGGCGGACATTTCGCATTGCGGTAACCGACGTCATCGTCGAGATGATCTGGCGTCAGCTTATTGAGTTGCTTGAGCGCGAAGCGCCGGGAGTGGACGTACATGCCGTTCCCTATACGCCCGAAGGGAGCTACGACGACCTGAGATCTGCTCACGTTGATCTCGCGGTCGGCGTGCTGAACCAGCACGATTACAGTTTACGGAGCACCTGGCTTCTTGACAGCGGATTTGTTCTCGCAATGCGGGAAGACCACCCGCTGGCAGGCCGGCAAATCACCATGGAAGAGTTTCTGGAAGCCCGACACCTGTTGGTCACCATGTCGGGTGACGCCCATGGCTCTGTTGACAGTTATCTTGATCAAAAAGGGCAGAGCAGACGTATCGCCGCAACAATGAACCATTTTGCGTCCGTTCCTCAGGTGTTAAGGGAGTCCAATCTCATCGCGGCCGTTCCTGAGCTGATCAGCCAGGATTGCGGCTTCGTCGACGGGTTATGGATGGGGGAGCTACCCTTTGAACTGGATCCAACCAGCCTCTACCTCATCTGGCACGCACGCCATGATAGGGAACCGGGGATTATCTGGATGAGGAATCATATCGAACGACTGCTCCAGGATCGCTGGCACGACATCATGACCAATTCGCCCTGTGGCAGGCGCCTGAAGGCGGTCTAATCATGGCTTGGCAGTATGCCGCGTGCAGTCATGGCGTTTATAAGGCTTTGACACTGCTGTTTCAGATGGTCCCGCAGCAGGCGCATGGCAGGCGTGATGGATTGTCGAGTCGGGCAGATCAGCCACAGCTCTGATACCGGTGGCGTGTAGTCGGGCATTACGTTCATCACCCGGCCGGACAGCAGATCCTCTGATATATCAAGGCAGGATTTTACCGCCATACCTTGCCCGGCGATGCACCAGCGCCGAACGAGATCGCCGTCGTTGGACGCCCGATTGCCTCTCATTTTTACCCGGTATTCCTCACCATCCCGCTTGAAGGTCCACAAATCGTAGGGAATGTCCTGCAACTGATAGAAAAGCCCGTTGTGGCCCGCCAGATCGTGTGGATGAATGGGGGTGCCCTGTTGGTTCAGGTAATCGGGTGTTGCGCAGAGGAGTCGGGGGACATCACAGATTTTGAATCCGTACAGGTTGGCGTCGCTGGGTGAGCCATACCGTAGGGCCATATCGACCGAATCCCGGAAAAAGTCCACATTGCTGTCGGTGATCTGTACCCGCAAACTCAGCCCAGGATGCGCGGCCATCAGTTCGTCAATCCAGGGCACTACGCGGTTTCTTCCCAGATCGGATGACACCGAAAGCCGAATTTCTCCCGCCACTGTCTCTGCACCAAAGCGAATATTCTGTCGTGCCTCATCCATCAGTGCCAGCGCCTGCCGGCATTGGGGCAGGTATTTTTCCCCCGCTGCCGAGAGGCGCAGCCGACGGGTAGAGCGAACAAACAGCTCTACCCCTAACTCCTGCTCCACACGTTTTACGGCAGCGCTCGCCGTCGCAGCTCGCATATCCAGGCTGGTGGCGGCTGCGGTGATGTTGCGGAATTCGGCCACTTTAAGCACAACGGTCAGATCGTCAAAGTTCATTTTCAAAAATTATTTGATTATGTTTATGGGATTTAGCTGTTTTTCTTAGTGTAAAGAGGGATCACACTGCTTGCCACTACCAACTCACACTGGAGAGAAACATGAAAGCGGTTGGATATACTGAATCTTTGCCCATTGATGATCCTAAATCCCTTCAAGACGTGGAACTACCTCAGCCGGCGGCCACGGGAAGGGACATTTTGGTCCGCGTCAGGGCCATCGGCGTCAATCCTGTTGATTTCAAAGTACGTCAACGGGCTGCAGCAGAGCCTGGTGAGACCAAGGTACTGGGCTGGGATGCCGTTGGGGAAGTCGTTGCAACCGGAGAGGCAGTATCATTGTTCGAGCCAGGCGACCAAGTGTACTACGCTGGCGATGTTACACGGCAGGGCAGCAATGCCGAGTATCAGATCGTGGACGAGCGCATTGTGGGCCGCAAACCCGCCAGCCTGAACGACGCAGAGGCGGCTGCACTGCCTCTGACCACCATAACCGCCTGGGAAATGCTCTTCGACCACCTGGGTCTAGAACGACAGTCCCCAGAGGAAATCAGCCCAACCGACGACGTGATACTGGTGGTTGGCGCAGCCGGCGGTGTTGGCTCTATCCTGATTCAGTTGGCAAAAAAACTGACCGGTGCCACCGTGGTAGCCACCGCTTCCCGGCCCGAGTCCCGGCAATGGGTCGAATCACTTGGTGCGGATTTTGTCGTTAATCACCGCGAGCCACTGCTGCCACAAATCGAACGACTGGTGTCCGAAGGCAAAATTGCCCCGATCACTCACGTGGCCAGCCTGAATGCAACCGACCAGTATTTCGATGATTATGTGGCAGCGCTGAGGCCGTTCGGCAGGATTGCAATGATTGACGATCCCGCGTCTCTGGACGTGATGAAGATCAAACCGAAAAGCCTGTCCCTGCACATCGAATTCATGTTTGCCCGGTCCATGCACAACGCCGATGACATGAAGGTTCAGCACGACTTACTGGAAACAGTAGCGAGCCTGGTGGATCAGGGCCACATTCGTACCACCGCGGGAAAGAATCTCGGGATAATTAACGCTGACAACCTACGTGTGGCGCATTCCGAGCTGGAGTCCGGTAAGGCCGTGGGCAAGATAGTGCTGGAAGGGTTCGAGTAACCGGTATTCTGGCTATAATAGCCTGCTCTAGGGAGCGGGTTGTGAATGACATGTCGAACGCCAGAGCAAACCTCAAGCTGAAGAGCTATAGTGATCATGGGCAGAAACATGCCCATGATCACCATCAACTGGTGTTGCCGCTCGTTGGAACGCTATCGCTGTCGGTCGACAGCAAAGCCGGGGAGGTGAGCAGTGGCAAAGCCGCGATCATCGCCGCCGGCCACGACCACGAAGCGGCTGCGGATGCCAACCGCTTCGTGGTTGCGGATATTCCGGCAGCGCTGGCGCCGATGTTGGAAAAATTACCCTGTTTTGTCCACTTGGACGCTAGTGTTCCGTGCGGTTAATTCGATGACTTATTATCGATTAAACTCAGCTTTGCCCTCGCGACCGATGTCATAATGGATTCGGCGCTTTTGTGCCATCGGAATGGCTTGGCCAGTGTCTCATTATGAACCTTGATGTACT
>NZ_JBSXOB010000027.1:0-31069 GCF_056857915.1 Marinobacter sp. B-12
GACACCCTTGCCGTCCGGCTAGTGGTTCCCCTTGCCGGGCCCACAGGGGACTTGCACCCCCAAGTCATCCGGCCAGCACCACCTAGACCGGAACAGCGCCCGTCAAGGCGCTACGCGCCATGCCTGGCGCACCAAAAAAAACGCAGCCCGGAGGGCTGCGTATAAAGGAGAGATCCATGCGGTACGCCACAGATAAAAGGTGGGCACCGGAGGATTGCACAACGTAAAACACGTGACAGGACAGATTATGATCGCTTCGAGGAACCGCGTCTGTAGGGGTTTGCCGAAGCACTCTGCCCCTTGCAAAGCCGTGGGCAAGCGATACACTGATGACAGTACCGAAACCGATATGCCCGGCGAACGATGCCGGAAAAGGCCCATGACTATGCTTCAGAAATTCCAGTATCTGATGATTGATGCGATTGCGCTCCGCAAGGGTGAGACGTGTGCGCACTCCATGGTGAACGACATCTAACGGCTTTCGGTCAGTCCCGGGAGCCTTTGGAGCGACCGGGCCAACTTCTCCGCAAGACCCCGGTTGCCCAGAGCGCCGGGGTTTTGTTTTTGCAGCCGCAAAACGACAAGGAGAAGATCATGAAGAGACATCCGACAAAAGCAGCAAACCAGCCGGCGAGCAGCCGCACGGGGCCTATTCGGCGCCCGGAAAAGCTGCCACTGCTGGATGCCATCTGCAAGAAACTGAACCAGCGCGTCAATCTGGAAGACGAACAACGGGTGCTGGGGCTGTATGAGCGAGGCTGGATATTCAAGGGTGTTCTGGGCAATCTGAATGATGGCGAAGCACGATACGTGCGTGCTCTTGCCACTCGCTACGGTTCCTGGATCGCCCGCCAGGTTGCGTAACGGGAAAACCCGATGGGGCGAACCGTCAATGCTGGCGGTTCAGTCCCTGTATCATGGCGGCATCGCCGCCGTGCACCATGGCGTAGTTGTTCACCACGTCGTGAATTTTTTCCTGGGAATAGGGTTTGACCACGTAACCGTTGGCCCCGGCACTGATTGCCTTCTGGATGCTGTCGATAGAGTCATCCGCTGTCACTAAAACAATGTGCTGATCCTTGCGCCTGGCCTTGAACTCCTCCATCAACTGATGACCATTGCCGTCCGGCAGCCCCAGGTCCAGCAAGATGATCTGGAAGACGTCAGCCTCAAAGGCGGCCCTGGCACCCGCAATGTCCGGACACTCAACCACGATGCTTGCGCCAGCCGTGTAGAGCATGTCGACCAACCGCGCCCTGATGACCGGCTCGTCTTCCACCACCAATATTCTCATATCACTCATACCCTGCCTCCTGATCCTGTTTTATACCCGGCCCCACAGGGCACTTCAAAGGGAATCACCGCCGGATCGCCGGGGAATGGCCAGCGGCTCATGCTGGGCAGTGGCTGGCGCAGGTTCTCCAGTCTCGTCCTGGCGAGTGCCAGCAGTGCGGGACGAGCTGGCGTTTGCCCCGCCGGACCGGGTCAGAATATTACTGATACTGACGGCCGTGGTGTAGAGGGAAATCGCGATGATCAGCAGGATAGGCTGCACAAACGCCACGAACCCGGGCACTTCGCGATGACCAGCGATACTGAGCATAAGGATGATGGCCGGCCCCAGCACGACAAACAGCGTCAATGCGATAAAAAACACAATGCGCTCCTTGTAACGGCCTAAATCGCGGTTACTGACCAACCCCAGCACGAATTTTCCGATGGCCAGCCCGGCCAGTATCGCAGCCGCAATGCTCAGGTCGGGCCTGAGTAGCGTCTCGTATAGCTGGCCATCCCATAACCGTTGCATGCTGATGACCAAAAACGGAAAGAGGACAAACAGAATGTCGGCGTAGGTGCCATACATCATACTCAGTGAGTGCTGTTCACTTTGCTGGAGGGTTTCACTCATCAATCACGATTCCTGTTTTATCGATAGCCGAAATGTCCGTTGTCATAGACGTGCCTCCCGCCCCTGCAGTGCCCTGTCGATCATGTCACCCAGGGCTTGCAACTGGCTGTGAACGTGGTCCCAGTCACGGTCTTCAACGTTCACGCAAGCCTCCAGTTTCCCCGCCTGCCGTGTCATGTCAGGGTAGCCCATGGCGCCGGCGGTGCCTTTGATCTGATGGGCTTCGGATGCCAACTGCTGCTGGTCACGACGCTCGGCTGCGGCTTCCATGGCCGCTTTTCGGGCCACCAGCCCATCGAGAAAGCGTTCGGCCAGGTGGCCGATGTCTTCATCCTCCGTCGAGTCCCTGTTCAGGCCACTGGGCTCTGTCAGGAAACGGTCCAGCGTGCTCAGCAAATGCTTACTGTCGAGGGGCTTGTTCAGTACCCCATTGCACCCGGCTGCCATCAACGCGTCGGTTTCCGACTGGTCACCGGCGGTGAAGGCGATAACAGGCCGGCGGAAGCCCGTCTGTCGCAGCAACCGGGTAGCCTCCACACCGTCCAGACCCGGCATATGGCGGTCCATCAGGACCATCTGCACCGATTCGGACAGCGCCGTTCGGACCGCGTCATCGCCACTGGCAACAGTGATGACATCCAGACCCAGGATCCCGAGCATGCGTTCCACCAGACGACGGTTGTCCTCGTTGTCCTCCGCGACCAATACCGTGCCGTTATAGCGCCGGTGGCTACCGGGTTCACTCTCCGGGCGCACCACCAGATATCTGGCCATGACTTCGTAGAAACGCTGTTTGTCGATAGGTTTGGCCAAGTGGTCATTACAGCCTGCGAGGCGATAGTCTGCAATATCCTCCGCCATCACGTTCGCCGTCAACGCGATGACCGGGATATTGAGGCCAGCCTCACGAATGGCCGCCGTTGCATCCCGGCCGTTCATTACCGGCATCTGGATGTCCATCAGAATCAGATCAAAGGGCTCCCGCAGCGCCAGATCCAGTGCTTCAGCGCCATTGCCGACATGGACCAGCCCAGCGCCCGTGCGGCCCACAAGCAGGGACACCAGGCGACGATTCACGTCATTGTCCTCCGCCAGCAGGATACGGCCGGAAAGCCGTGGCGCACTCACCATGGGAATACTGCGCCGGCGTTGCGACAATTCGGACGCGTCGCGCAGAAAGTGGACATCCTCCATCGGACCGGTGGCAATGGAAAGCTCAAACTCGCTGCCCTCGCCATAGGTGCTGGTAACGGATATGTTGCCACCCAGCAACTCCGCAAGTCGACGGGAAATGCTCAGCCCAAGACCGGTTCCTCCATATTGCCGGGCAATAGCGGCGCTACCCTGGGCAAACGGGTCAAACAGCCGGCCCAGCTGCTCAGGTTTCATGCCGATGCCGGTGTCCACCACCCTGGCCACCAGGGCCTGACGTTGCCGATCACATCGAACATTCAGAGAAATTGCCCCCTTTTCCGTGAACTTAAGCGCATTTCCGCACAAATTGATGATGATTTGCCGGAAACGGGTCGGGTCCGTCGCGACCTTCTCGGGCAGGGGATACTCGCAGTTGATATGAAACGCCAGCCCCTTTTCCCGCGCCCTGGGGGCGAAGAAAGCGCGGATTTCATCAAGCAGTTCCGGCAAATTAACCGACACTATATCCACATCCAGTTTGTTGGCGTCGATCTTTGAGTGATCCAGGATATCGTTGATCAGATCCAGCAGGTGACGGCCACTGCGCACCACCGTTTCCGCACTGGTGTGCTTCTCCCTCTCGGTCAGGTCCGGATCGAGCAAGGTCTCGCCATAACCAATAATCGCCGCCAGCGGTGTGCGGATTTCGTGGCTCATGTTGGCCAGGAACTGACTCTTGGCTTCGGCCGAATTGCGGGCCAGTTCTTTTTCCAGACGTTCCTGCTCCCGCTCCCGCTCGATACGCTGGCGTTGATGGCGCTCGGTGGCATCAATACAGGTGCCCTCAAGATGGGCAGGATCGCCATCGGGGGTATACACAGTATGCAAAGAAATGGTGGCCCAACGCTCTTCACCGGAACGGGTGTAATACCGCGCCTCGATACCCTTGACGGTGCCCCGGGATTCCAACTGCCCAATCACCCAGCGGCGAACTCGCTCATCCGCAAAACAGGTCTCCAGTGCGTCGGGATCAAGATCCAATAGCTCCCGGCTGCTGGTGTATCCCATCAACCTCGCCATGGCGGGGTTGGCGGTGACGAAACGCCGGTCCAGCGACATCTGAAACACGCCCTCTATGGCGTTGTCGAACAGCGACTGGTATCGACGCAGGTTGGCCAGTGCCCGCTGGCTCCAGCCCAGGGCTTCACCCTGCACCTGTTTGATCCGGTCAGCCAGGGCAAAAGAGAAGAGAATGATCTGGGCCGTCAGGCCAAACTGCGGCGCATAGGACGTGAACATGTTCAGCGGCAGGTAGCCCATCACGGTCAGGCCATAGATACCGAAACCCACCAGCGCCAGGGTCCAGGCAAAAAAGTAGGAGCGCGCCGCCGGGTTGTAATAGCGCCAGGACAGGTAACTGACCACAATCAGAATAATACTGAGCAGGATCGACGCCAGCACGATCCATTCCATCGCCGTGTGATAGGGCAGGAACAGGGATAGCACAAAGGTCGCCACAATGGCGTACAGGCAAAGCTGAATCACCTTGTCTAGGTCCGCCGACCGCTCCCGGGTTTCCAGCAGGGACCGAGCCATCAACAGCCCCCAGAACCAGGTATTGATGATCTGGTAATGAAGGTATTCCTTGTGCAACAGAGCAGGGCGATTCTCCAGTAGCTGGATACCGTGCACCTGCTCGGTGGCAATGAACACCGTGGCCGATACCAGATACATCACGTAGTAAATATTGCTGCGTTCGCGCACGGACACAGCGACAAACAGGTTGTAGGCGAGAATGGCCAGGATACTGCCAAGCAGAATACCCCGTACGGCTTCATCGACCGACACCTTCTCGATGTAAGCGTCGGGATGCCACAGGGTAATCGGCAGGCGGAAAGTATTGGTATTGGTGATGCGCAAATAAATGCGGGTTGAGCTCCCCGGCTCCAGTGACAATCGGAACGTGGGGTTGGGCACCGCCAGGTCACGCCCGGACCAGTCGCCCTCATAACCCGCACGGCGCTGCTCTATCAGCTCGCCATCCCGAACCAGGTAGAGCACCACCTCATCCACCAGTGGCAGGGCCAGCTCCAGTATCCAGTCTGTCAGTGCTGCGCCCGCTCCTACCTCAACATCAAATCTGGCCCAATAAGCAGATTCCGTGTAGCCAAAGTTCAGCACACCGCCCTCATGACGGGTGAAAGGCGCGGTATCGCCACTCAGGATGTCGTTGAAATCGAGGGCGTGCTCAGGGTCCTCCAGGTACCAGATACAACTACCCAGATCACGCACACTGCTGGTGGCGCTGTTCAGAACAATCTCGCCGTCCTGACATCGTTCCTGCGCCATGGCGGAGGCGGGAATAACAATAGCCAGAACCGCAAGCGTGATGAAACGGAGCCATCGGACGTGGCATTCCCATTGCTGCAAAATGTGATCTCCGCGAGGGCAGATGCCTTTTTTATGGTTTATTGTCAGCAGTCACGCAGGTGCCGAACGAATTCAGCGGCACCCCGGCTAAACACTTTAGCGTTTTACCGACAACGACGCATCTCAGGGTCACTTGAAATGAGACATTCCTGCATTTTCGCCGCCATTCCCCTGTTTGCCCTGACATTGGCCGGCTGTGGGCCGGACGACTCCTCCGACAGCAATTACATCAACCCGGCGGCCAGTGTGTCGTTGTCTTTCGAGAGTTTTACAGTCGGGGATGAAGATGGCCTGCCACCGGTACTGCCACAGACCACTTTCTACGATGTGTATCGGGGCATTGAACCCGCGGACGGCGAGGACGACGAAGGCGTGGTCGCCCAGCTCCGCGATCGCTTCGAACTGCTGATGGGATTGATGCCAAGTGATGATGGGACAACCTACACCCACGCGCGAAATCCGATGGACTTCCTCCACTACGTTATCAGCACGAATCAGGTGAACACCTTCAATGATGGCCGGCGGCTGATGCACGACAGCATCACTCAGGGCGAGGGTTCCCGTTACAATACTCCAGCCAACGATGCACTGATCCGCTTCACCGAGACCGGCGGCAACAATGGCGAACCGCCCGAGCCGGATGAGATCTGGATGTACGTCCTGCTGGACTGGACCAGCAACCCGCAGCTTAACAAAGTTTTCCGGGCAGCCCAGTTTGTCGCCAGGAAACCCGCCGATGACGACACCTCTCCACCTGAGGTGAGCAGCGCAGTCTGGAGCGGCCGTTTTCACGGTCCGGATTTTTCGGTCAACGGTTACAACCAGCCAGAGTATGCCGTTATCAGCCTGACGGGACGGGAATATGGCAATGCGGAAATGCGGCAGGAGTTCATCGGCAACAAACGCGACACGCTGTCACTGACACAGACTTCGGGAATAACCATTGACGGTGAGGAGCCCGATTGTATCCGGGTGGAAGTGAACTATGAGAGCGCCCGGGTGCGTGTCTTCACGTCCTCCGATGAGTCGCCCAGCAACACCAACAACGGGGAAACGACACCCAACCCGGCCCACTGTGGCAACCAGCAGACCGGTGACGAAGCGATTGTCTACGAGTCCGTGGTCATCAGCGAGCGTCAGTAAATAGCCCGATCCTGCATGTCCCAGTTCTTGAGGAACCCCTTCTTGCGGTCAATCATGCGCTCGTAGGTCGAGATCATGATGGCGGCGTGGGGGGCTTTGGTCAGTCGGAGGGTTTCAATGCGGCGCTCAAGACGCGCCACTTCAGTACTGACCTGCTGGCAGACGTGTGACCGAACACTGTCGTGGTGGTCAAGCTTGACCGGGCGTGGCTGCTCCTGCCCAGACTGTGGCTGCGTGTGCTTATCCATGATCGTCCTCTTCCACTGAGTGTCCAATGATCAATACGCCGAAACCGATGATTCCGCCCACGTTTCAATGGCTCTTTTGGCCGGGCTGGAAATCCTTTTATCCTTTTGTTTCGTCGGGCTTTTTTAAAAGCCTCAATACATACTGTAGCAGGTGTTGTCTACGTTGTATGATTTGACGTAATTCTGCACAACTGTCGGACAAAACTCAATAAAAATGAATAGAGTTTCATATTTATTGCAGTGAATACAACGCCGCTTCCCAAACCACACGCACAAACCCCTGCTATAGTTCCCTTCAGATCACAACACAATGCGCAGCCGTTTGCCGTAACGACCCCATTCCATCCGGGCCAGGAAGACCGCTTATGAACCAGACATCCGTTGCCGATACACTAAGGGAATACCTTTCCCTACTGGAGCTGCTTGACGATGCCTACTGGGAAGCGAGCTCCATTCAGCACAAGGACATGCTTTACGACATCATCAGCATCTTCAGTCAGGAAGTGGCCGAGATCAACAAGCTCAGCGTTATGGACCACCATTATCCCTATGAAGTTATTACGGAGGGAATCCGGCGGGTGGTCCCCAAGCTGGAACGGCTGGATGAAAACCGTGAGGAAGTAATCCAGCGAACCCAGACACTGACCGACTTCCGGGATATCCTGTCGTCTGTGCTGGGGATACTGGAGGAACAACTCGCGACCCTTTGAGGGGTCAGTCAGGCTTCCACCAACGGCCTGCGGTTCTCAGGCATCAACGGAAAGCGGTCGCACACAGTGTAGACAAACCGTGCCAGCGCCGGCAGGTGGTGACCAACAATGGGGATGCCGGTGTTGAGCAGGCTGACAGAAATATCCCGGGCCGCATCCGCCCAGCACAACTTGTTGATCAAACCAATGTGACCAAAGGCATGCCTGCTTTGCTGGCCCCATAGCCCTATGGGGTTACCTCCCAGCATCATGCCTGCACTGAAGCGCATGGGAATCATCATGGTGCGGTCAATCTGTAGCGAGCCAAACTGTTGGATTGAGCGCCTGACGGTCATCTCGCTGCAAATACGCTTGCCATTCCAGACCCCGCCATTGAGCATCATCTGAAAGAAACGCCCCATTTCCTCGGCGGTGCCACACAAGTTGCCCGCGGGGATAACTGCCTCCTGGAAGCGGGGATCATTGGAGACCCGCTCCACGGTGCGTATATCGCCTCCCAGCGCCCGGTTCACGATCCAGGATACCGGAAAACGCGGCGTTGGGCCGGTCGCATAGTTGCCGGCCAGCTTATCCACGTCGGCGGGTGCAATTCCGTAGGTAAACCATTTCATCCCCATGGGTTTGCGGAGGTGTCGGTCGATATACGCCTCAATGGTATCGCCGGTCACTTTCTCCAGCACCCGCTGCAACACGAAGCCTCCGGTGATGGCGTGATACGCCACTTTGGCACCATCCACCTCCACCGGCTTCGCCTCACACAGCAGGCGCCAGATTTCGTCTCTGTTCCAGAGCACATCGATGGGGGTTTCCCGGGGAATCGCCGGAATGCCGCCACGGTGGGAAAGCACCTGGTGAATGGTGATGGTGCGCTTGCCACCCCCGGCGAATTCCGGGCAGTAGTACGACACCGGGTCCATCAGGTTGACCAGCCCCTGCTCCGCCAGGATGTGGATCAGTAGGGCCGTGACCGCCTTGGAGGCGGAGAAATAGCAAATGGGCGTCTCCGTGGTCATCGGCACCTTCATCGCGTCCATGGCGTCATGGGGCCCATTGCCGCTGGCATGGCCGATGGCCCGATGTAGGATCTGTTCGCCCCGGTGCCTTACCGACAGCTGTATACCCGGGTGCACCCCGGTTCGGTACAACCGCTCAACGCTGTGCCAGATGGCCTCGACAACCTCGGGGCTCACACCAGCCAGCTCCGGTTTCTCGCCGGCCACATCTCGGTAGGTTACTGACGCCAGGTCATTGGGGACAACAGAGGTGTGGAGCGCACGGCGGGCAATTCGGTTCATCGCTTGACCTTTGATTCCGGAGACTGTCTTTTCTCACATCCTGACGCTGGATGTCACCCGGCACATTGGCCGGATAACAGGCCTGGCAGCGTCAACTCATCCAGCACGATCGTCTTCAGGGATTATGGGCTTCCTCGGTCAAGGGTGCCAGCACCACCTGATTGCGGCCATCGGCCTTGGCCTGATACATGGCCCTGTCGGCTGCCTCGCACAGGGTATCGGCGCCGACACCATGGTCGGGAAATACGGAAACGCCGATACTGACGGTCAGTGCGACCGTGTTGCCGTTCCCCAGAGACTGTGGGGCATCACTCACCAGCCGGCGCAGTCGCTCTGCGGTATCCAGCGCCTCGCGATACTCCATTTCCGGCAACAGGACAATAAACTCTTCGCCGCCAAACCGACCGACGCTATCCACACTCCGCACGCTCTCTGCCAGCAGTGCGCTAACCGCCTTCAGCACG
Source organism: Marinobacter sp. B-12 (assembly GCF_056857915.1). Lineage (NCBI taxonomy): Bacteria > Pseudomonadati > Pseudomonadota > Gammaproteobacteria > Pseudomonadales > Marinobacteraceae > Marinobacter > Marinobacter sp. B-12. The sequence continues at coordinate 9,334 of NZ_JBSXOB010000027.1, forward strand.
GAATCGCCGGCGGCGTGCCCGTACACGTCATTGATGTTCTTGAAATGGTCAAAATCGATCCAAAGCAACGCCAGGTTTCGACCATAGCGCGTGGCACGGACAATTTCCTCATCCAGCAACCGGGCCATCTCCCGACGATTCAGCAACCCTGTCAGCGCATCCCTGGCCGCCATCTCGGACAACTCGTTTTCAAGCGCTTTGCGGTCAGAGATGTCCAGCACAATCCCCTCAAGCACCAGCTCACCCTCACCTTCGACACTGCGGCCGCATTCCCAGACCCAGATCTGCTTTCCATCCTTGCGGACAAGGGGATACTCGATGGAAAACAGCTCCGCATTACCGACGGCCAGGTCGACAACTTGCAGCATGGCCTCATCGACGTCTTCTGCGATCAATTCGGCAAAACTGATCACTTTGTTGTTGATCAGTTCATCCGGTTCGTAGCCGGTCAGTTCACGACAGCCCTTGGAGGCGGATAGCAAGGTCCAGTGCTCATCGTATAGGCAGCGGTAGGCCATGCCGGGCAGGCTATCCAGTATGGTGGCTAACTGGCGCTCACGCTGGCGGGCCATAGTCTCCGCCCGGCGGATATCGGTAATGTCCTGTCCGATAGCAATTGAACCCGCGAGTTCACCCGCCTCATTCCGCAGGCTGCGCGAGTTCCAGGACAGCTGTCGCTCACGTCCATCGCGGGTGGTTATCCAGGTTTCGTAACCGACAACCTCACCCTCATCACGAAGAATTTCGTTCGCCCTCTCACGGATTCTGATCCTGTTTTCCTCATCGGGATACAACAGCTGCCAGATCTCATCGGACCCGATCACCGCTTCCCTGGGATAGCCGCTGATGTCTTCCGCGGCCTTGTTCCAGAGTACAACCCGGCCTTCCGTGTCCAACACGTTGATCCAGACATTGGCACGCTCAATCACGCTTTCACGGAACTGGCTCAGTTCCCGATTTTCCTCGCGCTGATGGCGATAGAGAGACAACAGCTTCCGGTCATTGGTGAACTGTTGAATCAACAACAGGAAAAGAGCGAGCCCGGTCACCAGCACGAAAAGCAGGCCCTTGTAGGTTTGTACCCTGCCAAGCACTTCCGGATCGGGAAACCATTGCTGCACCAGATAATCGGAAAACGTAATCCACAACCATCCCAACAGCAAATAGGTTCCAACAACCCACAACGAACGCCGTAACGGTTTAGGGCGGCCTTGAAGTCTATCCATCTAATGTTTTCCCCGGGTTCCGGCTGCTTTCCTGTCGGTGTGAACACCTCGGGCCCAAATGCGAAGGCACTACACCCTGAAAATAGTCACAGACGGCACCGCCGTCGAGGGAATACTGCAATTGATGGGACATAAAAAAACCCGGAGGGTGTTTCCACCGTCCGGGTTTTTGCCAGGCTTTAAAAGCTTACTTCACCTGAGCACGAGCCTCTTCAAGAATGCGGTTGAAGGTCTCGCTGGGCTGCATGATCTTGCAGACTTTCTCGGCCGGTGGGTGATAATAACCACCGATATCGGCCGGATTGCCCTGGATCACACTCATTTCCTCCAGGATCTTGTCCTTGTTGTCTTCCAGTTGCTTCGACAGCTTCGCGAAGAAGTCCTTCAGATCCTTGTCGTCATCCTGGTTGGCCAGTTCCTCCGCCCAGTAACGGGCAAGGTGGAAGTGGCTGCCGCGGTTGTCCAGCTCACCGGTGTTGCGCGACGGTGACTGGTTGTTCTCCAGCAGTCGCTCGGTGGCCTTGTCCAGGGTCAGGCCCAGCAGACGCGCACGTTCGTTGTTCTGTTTCTCACCCAGTTCTTCCAGGGAAACAGCCGTCGCAAGGAACTCACCCAGCGAGTCCCAGCGCAGGTGATTTTCCTGCAGCAGTTGCTGAACGTGCTTTGGCGCGGAACCGCCCGCACCGGTCTCGTAAAGGCCACCACCGTTAAGCAGGGGAACGATGGAAAGCATCTTGGCACTGGTACCCAGTTCCAGAATCGGGAACAGGTCGGTGAGGTAGTCGCGCAGGACGTTACCAGTCACAGAGATGGTATCCAGACCGCGAATCAGTCGCTCCATGGTCCAGCGAATGGCACGTACTGGCGATTTGATGAGGATCTCCAGGCCATCGGTATCGTGCTCCTTGAGGTACATTTCCACTTTCTTGATCAGTTCGGCGTCGTGAGGGCGCTCATCGTCAAGCCAGAACAGGGCTGGCATGCCGGTGGCGCGAGCACGGTTAACAGCCAACTTGACCCAATCACGGATCGGCAGATCCTTGGTCTGGCAGGCACGCCAGATGTCGCCCTTCTCGACCTTGTGCTCGGTCAGCACGGCGCCGTCTTCAGCGATGACACGAACGATGCCGTCTTCCTTGATTTCGAAGGTCTTGTCGTGGGAGCCGTACTCTTCGGCCTTCTGGGCCATCAGGCCAACGTTCGGTACCGTGCCCATGGTGGTGGGATCAAACGCGCCGTGGGTCTTACAGAAGTTGATCACTTCCTGGTAGATGGTGGCGTAGGTGCTCTCAGGCATCACCGCTTTGGTGTCCTTGAGCTTGTTGTCCCGGGCCCACATCTTGCCGGAGTTACGGATCATTGCCGGCATGGAGGCATCAACGATGACGTCGCTGGGCACGTGCAGGTTGGTGATGCCCTTGACGGAATCTACCATGGCAATTTCCGGGCGGTGCTCATAACAGGCGTGCAGGTCTTCCAGGATCTGTTCCTGCTTGGATTCCGGCAGTTGCTTGATCTTGTCCGTCACACTGGAAAGACCGTTGTTGGGATTCACGCCCAGTTCGTCAAACAGTTCGCCGTACTTGTCGAACAGCTCCTTGTAGAAGATCTTTACCGCGTGACCGAAGACGATCGGGTGGGAGATCTTCATCATCGTGGCTTTGACGTGCAGGGAGAACATCACACCGGTTTTTTCGCAGTCTTCAATGCAATCATCGAAGAACTTGCGCAGCGCCTTGCAGCTCATGAACATGCCGTCCAGCACTTCGCCTTCCTGCAGCGCCAGTTCACTCTTGAGAACGGTTTGCTTACCCTTGGCGTTCTCAAAGACGATACGGGCGTTGGTGGCCTTGTCCAGAGTCAGGGACTGTTCGTTGGAGTAGAAATCTCCGCCGCGCATGTGGGCCACGTGGGTGCGTGACGCCGGGCTCCACTCGCCCATGGTGTGGGGGTGTTTGCGGGCAAAGGCCTTGACGGCAGTCGGAGCACGACGGTCGGAGTTGCCTTCACGCAGTACCGGGTTTACCGCGCTGCCCAGGACTTTGGAGTAGCGGGCATGGATTTCTTTCTCTTCGTCCGACTCAGGGTGTTCCTTGTACTCGGGAACCTTGTAACCCTGGTCATTGAGTTCCTTGATGGCAGCGCGCAGCTGGGGAATTGAGGCGCTGATGTTGGGAAGCTTGATGATGTTGGCTTCCGGGTCCTTGGTGTAGTCACCCAGCTCTTTGAGGTCGTCCGGAACTTGTTGCTTTTCTTCCAGGTAATCAGGGAAGAGCGCGAGAATACGGGCAGCAAGCGAAATGTCGCTGGTGCCGAACTCGATACCTGCGGGCTTGGCGTAAGTTTCGAGGATGGGAAGAAGTGACCGTGTCGCGAGGGCGGGTGCCTCATCGGTCAGTGTGTAGATGATCTTGGCTTTGGATGATGTCATTTTCGTCCTCAGGCTGATGGGTGAGTTCAGGACGGTCACCGCAGGGTCAGCCGTCTTGTGAACGTCTGGCTTGAGCGATGACTGATTCGGGAACTTTTGATAGACCTACTAAGATAGCATTTTTTCGGCAATTCTGGTTACGATCTTAGTATAAGAACCGACTAAAAGTTCGCTAAAAGCCGTTACAGGACTATGAAAAGGCGGGAATTTACGAAACTTTCGAACATCTGGTTCGGGAGTGTCGCGCTGGGGGTGAGGGCAACCAAAACACGCTCAAGCACATCCCTGTGGCGCTTGAGCTCCGCCATCCATGGCTCCGCACAGTTTTGGTCGCCCTCACCCCCAGCACTCGGCAAACTCCATGCATGTCCGCCACGGGACAGACACAAGATCGGATTAACCTAAGTCGTAATCCGAAAGCAGACCCAACAGCTGGTTCAACCCTTCGGCAACAACCCCGCCTCTTCCAGGCAATCCCGAATCCGGTCCAACGCCTCTGGATTACCAAGGGCATCCCGGTTGTCGGCTTTGTTGGAACCGTTGATCAGGCGCGCCACCGCCAGCTCCACTTTCTTGCCGCTGCGGGTGTAGGGAATATCCGGCACCTGGATGATGTGCTTCGGTACGTGGCGGGGGCTCGCGCCCTGGCGGATGCGGGTTTTGAGGTTTTTCTGGAGGTCGTCGGTGAGGGCCTGCCCCTCCGCCGGGACCATCAGCAAGACCACTTCCACGTCACCTTCGATCTGACGACCAACGACCAGGCTGTCTTTGACTTCCGCCACGGTTTCCACCTGCCGATAGATTTCGGCGGTGCCGATTCTCACGCCGCCCGGGTTAAGGGTAGCGTCGGAGCGGCCGTAGATGACGGCGCCGCCATGTTCGGTGAATTCGATGAAGTCACCGTGGGCCCAGACACCCGGGAAGGTGTTGAAGTAGGCGTCTTTGTAGCGTTCGTTGCCGGGGTCGTCCCAGAAGGCGACTGGCATGGAAGGGAGGGGCTGACGGCAGACGAGTTCGCCTCGGCCACCGCTGACGGGCTGGCCGTCGTCGCCGTAGGCCACGGCGTCAACGCCGAGGAAGCGGCACTGGATTTCGCCACGGCGCACCGATAACAGCGGTGTAGAGCCCACAAAGCAGCCGCAGATGTCGGTGCCGCCGGCGATGGAGCCCAGCAATACGTCAGGGGCACCGTCGCTGTAGATCCAGTCGTAGTCTTCCGGCAGCAGGGGTGAGCCGGTGGAGAAGACGACTCTCAAGGCAGTCAGGTCCAGGGTTCTCGCGGGCGCCAGTTCAGCTTTGCGACAACCGGCGATGAACCGGGCGCTGGTGCCGTAATGGGTGACTTTCTCGTCAGCCACCACCTGCCATAGATAGTTCAGGTCCGGGTAGCCAGGAGAGCCGTCGACCGTGATAACGGCGGCGCCCGTCAGCAGGGCAGATGCCTGCCAGTTCCACATCATCCAGCCGCAGGTGGTGAAGTACAGGAAACGGTCGTCGGGACCGACATCGCCGTGGAGCATCAACTCCTTGGCGTGGTTGACCAGCAGGCCAACGTTGCCGTGCACGATGCACTTGGGTTTGCCGGTGGTGCCGGAGGAATAGAGGATGTACACCGGGTGCTCGGGGGGCAGCGGTGTGAAGGAGGGCGCCTGGCCCTGTCCCTCGGCAAGGGCATTGTCCCAGTGGGTGACCTTGTCGCCGGCGATGGCGGGTTCGCCCGGCAGCTGTTCGATGCTGACCACACAGCGCAGGCTTGGCAGGCCGTCAATCAGGCCGGCAAAGTCGTCCTGGCGGTTGAAGACCTTGCCGCCATAGCCATAGCCGTTGACCACAATCAGAGCTGCCGGCTCAATCTGGCCGAAACGATCAAGGATGGCGCCCACGCCGAAATCCGGTGACGCGGAACTCCAGACGGCACCCAGGCTGGTCGCCGCCAACATGCCCACAAGGGCTTCATAGCCATTGGTGACCACACCGGCTACGCGATCACCCTGTCGAATCCCTTTGTTGCGCAGAAAGGCTTCCAGGGCGCCGGTGTCCGCTTTCAATTCAGCGTAGGTGCGGCGCAGTACCGGGCGGGTTTCGCAGTAGGCCACGACCGCTTCGCGCCCGGCATGGTCGCCTTCCGCCAGCCGCAGCAGATTGGCCGCGAAGTTGAGTTTCATACCGGGGAACCATTCTGCGCCGGGCATATCACGTTTGCCCAGAACCGCGTCGGCCGGGGTGTCGCATACCAGGCCACAGAAGTCCCATACCTTTTGCCAGAAGGTCTCGAGGTTCTCAATCGACCACCGATGGAGGGCGTGGTAATCGGCAAACGGGCCGAAGCCCTGTTGCTCCAGCCACCCCTGGAACTGACCCATCCGGCAGTGTTTCAGTGTGTCCTGCGACGGAGACCAGACCACGGGTGATTGTTCTGTGTTGCTCATCTGTCTCTCCTGTTGCTTACTGCATGTGCCAGCCATGGCTGACCACAATGGATTGGCCAGTCAGTGCCGCAGTGGGGAAAGCCGCCAAGTGTACCGCCAGCTCGGCAACGTCTTCCAGGGTGGTGAATTTGCCGTCAACGGTGTTCTTCAGCATAACCTTACTAATAACCTCTTCTTCGGAAATGCCCAGCTCTTTCGCCTGCTCCGGGATTTGCTTATCCACCAGAGGCGTTCTGACAAAGCCGGGGCAGATAATGTTGCTGCGGACGCCATGCTCGGCCCCTTCTTTCGCCACCGCACGGCACAGGCCGAGCATGCCGTGCTTCGCCGCCACGTATGGCGCTTTGAGCGGCGAAGCCTCCACAGAATGGACAGACCCCATGTAAAGCATGGTGCCACCGCCGCTGGCGTACATCTGATTCAGGGCAGCCCTGGTAACGAGGAAGGCGCCATCCAGATGAACATTCATCACCTTGCGCCAGTCGGCAAAGTTCAGCTTGTGCACCGGATCTATGTGCTGAATACCAGCATTGGCCAAGGCAATATCAAGACCGCCCCACTTGTCCACGATGGCGGCAACACCTTGATCGACCGCTTTCTCATCGGTGACATCCATGGCCAGCGCCATAGCGGTACCGCCCGCCTTTTCAATGGCGTCAACCGCTTCCCTGGCGCTCTCCAGGGTGAGATCTGCCACGGCAACACGGGCACCTTCGCGGCCGTACTGTTCGGCAATGGCCCGGCCAATTCCGCGCCCCGCCCCGGTGATCAGGGCTATCCGGTTTTCTAGACGCATGATGTTATCTCCTTAGTCGTAAGCCACACTGGGCAGCCAGGTCGCGATTTCGGGCACCAGGAACACAATCGCCAGGGCCACCAGCTGAATAATGATGAAGGGTATGACGCCCTTATAGATGTCAGTTACCTTGATTTCGGGTGGCGCCACGCCCTTGATGTAGAACAACGCAAAGCCCACGGGCGGAGTCAGGAATGAGGTCTGCAGGCACATGGCAAAAAGAATGGTGAACCACACCAAATCAAAGCCAAGATGCTGAACCACGGGCGCCACCAGCGGCAGAATGATCAGGGTGATCTCAACCCAGTCGAGGAAGAACCCCAACAGGAACACCCCGAACAAAATGGTCAGTATCACGCCATAGGGGCCGAACGGCAGGCCAAGCAGCGCTTCTTCGATAACGGCATCACCGCCAAGACCCCGCAGCACCACGGAAAAGGCCGTTGCGCCGAGGAAAATTGCGAAGATGAAAGCGGCCGTGCGTGTGGTTTGCTGCAACGACGCATTCAGCACTTTCAGAGTCAGACGCCGGGACATCAGAGCCAGAAGCAACGCACCCAGTGCACCAACACCAGAGGCTTCGGTGGGAGTGGCGATGCCAGCGAAAATAGAGCCCAGCACACCGAGAATCAGCGCCGCCGTGGGCAAAACCGCCTTGGCAACTTCCCAGACAATACTCCAGGACACCTTCTCCGTACCCTCAGGCACCGGAGCAATATTCGGCTGCAACAGCGGACGAATCATCGCATAGCCCACATACATGGCACCCAGCAGCAGACCGGGCAGAAACGCCCCCATAAACAGGTCGCCCACGGAAGCCTCGGGCACCGCCAGGCGGTCTGCCATCAGCACCAGCATGATGGACGGTGGAATCAGGATACCCAGGGTGCCGGTGGCACAGGCTGTACCGACGGCAAAGCCCTTGTCGTACTTGTTCTCCATCATCACCGGCAGGGACAACATACCCAGAAGCACCACTGACGCACCGATAATGCCGGTGGTAGCGGCAAGCAATACGCCGATCACAATCACCGTCACGGCGTAACCACCACGCACGGCACCAAACAGCTTTACCATGCTGTTCATTAAGCGCTCGGCGACGCCGGACTGATCCAGCATGATGCCCATGAAGATAAACATGGGCAGAGCCACCAGGGTCTCGCTGTTTACAATACTCCAGATTCGCTCCGGCACGAGGCCCATTGATGAGGGATAATCAAACCAGAGGTTGGCACCAAAATTCTCTACGGCAACAACACCGACCACCGTCCAGATGACCGCCGTGCCACCCAGCACCCAGGCCACAGGATAACCGGTCATCAACAATGCTCCGAAGGTCAGGAACATGCCGATTACAAACAGGGTTTCAAGCTCCATCAGGACGCATCCTCTTTCTCATTATTCCCGGACTCGACCCGGATTGGCTTTGGAAAACCGAACAGCAGGGCTGTCACTTTCAGCAGGCGCGACAGTGCCGCTAAGGTGATGAGGATAAATGACAGCGCCAGAATGGCTTTCAGGAACCAACGATGTGGCAGCCCGGCCGGTGCCTGACTGGTTTCGCCCTGTTGCCAGGAACTGAAGGCATAGGGAACCATCTCGTAAACTGCCAGCCCCAGGAATGGCAGCAGGAGGAACAGCAGGCCAAGCAGTTCAATCCAACCCTGACCTCGCAGTGACAGTCGCTCGTGAAGGACATCTACCCGAACGTGGTCATCCACCACCAGGGTGTAGGCCAGCCCGAGTAACCAGCCGATGCCGGCCAGGTGCCACTGAACCTCTTCGAGCGTGACCGAACCCTGACCGAACGCATAACGGCCAACGACGGCCCAGATAATAACGCCAGTAACCACCACCCAGAGCCAGGATGCACCCTTGCCGATTGCCGAAATCACACGGTCCATCCATTGACTGACGCGGGTTGTCGGCAGCTCCGTATGGTGATGGAGAAATTCGTCGGTGCCAGACACCGATGCCCGCACGTTCTGCGGTGAGCCTTTATCAGACACCGTCATACAACAGTTCCTCACTCAGAAAGCCGATTGTGAAACAAGGATGGCCCCGAAGGGCCATCCAGACTTGATCAGAGAATACCGACGCTCTGGCCGGCATCTCGGGGTCGGCCCCGGACCTTACAGGTCCGCCGGAACGTAGGCGCGGGTGTCCCACACCTTGTAGGACTCCATGAACTCCTGCTGGCTTTCATAGACGCGCTTGAAGTCGGCATCCTTGGAGGCTTCTTCCTCAAGCACTTCCTGAGTTACGTCCTTCAGCTTGAGCAGAACGTCGCGGGGGATTTGGTCGGCCTGGACGCCCTTGTCCTGGAACTCGGCCAGAACCTTGCCGTTTTTGTACTCGCCTTCTGCAAGACCACGAGTGGTCGCCGCAGTGCAAGAAGCCTCAACCAGCGCCTTCTGGGCGTCAGTCGCACGAGCCCACTCGTCCTTGTTGATCAGCATGTACTGAGCCGTAAACTGCTGGTGCCAACCCGGGAACAGGTTGTACTTGACCACCTGATTGAAGCCGAGAATCTGGTCGATGGCGGGCATGGAGAATTCGGTGGCATCAATGGTGCCTTTTTCCAGTGCCTGGTAAAGCTCGCCGCCGGGCATCATGGTGACAGACGCGCCCAGCTTCTCCAGAACTTTGCCACCCAGGCCGGCGAAGCGGATCTTCAGGCCTTTGTAGTCTTCCAGTGTTTCGATGGGGTCAGAATACCAACCCGCTGTTTCTGGCCCGATGATGCCGCAGAGTTGTGCGTGTACATCGAAGCCCTTATTGGCATAGGCTTCCTGCAGCATTTCATGACCACCACCGAAGTAATACCAGCCTATATAGGCGGGTGGCTTCATACCGAACGGAACAGCGGCAAACAAGGGAATCGCTGGCACCTTGCCCTGATCGTAACCAATCCAGGTGTAGCCGGCGGATACCTTGCCATCGGAAACCGACTGCAGGATATCAAACGGGGGAACCAGCTTGCCGGGCTCATAGACGCGAACCTGGATGCTGCCATCGGAAGCGGTATTGAGGTTATCAGCGACCCAGGCGGCAGGGGACCCCAGGCCGGGCAGGTTAGTAGCGAAGGCGACCGGCATTTTCCAGCGCAGGTCATCTGCGAACGCCGATCCAGTAGTCAGGGCGATCGCACCGGCGATACCGGTAAGTGCCTTGAAGAGTTTCATTGGCAAGTCTCCTAGCATTGTTGTTGTATTCGGCCAAACAGGAACTTTCCCGACGGGCCTTATCTGAGTGTAGTCAGACATCGCAGGAAACGAGACAGACAAGATGTGTTTTGGGTCCAACGATAGCGCCAGTCTTGTTTTCTGCGTTGTTCTGACGTCCTGCATCCGGGATATAGCAGGCTCTGTGCCAATCAGGATATTTTGTTATTTATCAGACAGATAAAAAGCCGGCGAGACATTGCGCACAATGAACAGTCCGGAAAACCGGACGCATATAGACATCCGTCGTAAGGGTTTGTACGGATAACAGGACAGGCGTCCTGATTTCAGGACATCTTGGCCAGTTTTTCGTAAAGCACGGAGCGAGAAATACCCAGCAGTTTGGCTGCCCGGGTACGGTTCCCACGACTGGCAACCAGTGCTTCTTCGATCGCCTGGGCTTCGGCATCAGCCAGGGTTTTAGCCAGTGGACGCACCGGCTGTGGCACCAGCGATGAGGCTGGCCGGTTGCCACTACGGGGTAACACCTTGAAAATGGCGTCGGCGTCCAGCAGACCACCATCCTCACCCATGGTCAGGGCCCGCTCCAGCACATTACGCAGTTCACGGATATTACCGGGCCAGTCGTAACCGCCCAAAGCCGCCACACCGGCGTCGGTGATCTCCCCCCGAATCTCCAGACCGTCGCAGATTTCACCCAGCAGGGCTTCACACAGAACGCCCAGATCGGCCAGGCGGTCCCGCAGCGGAGGAATAGGGATTTCCAGCACGTTCAGCCGGTAATACAGGTCCGAACGGAACTCACCTTCGGCAATCATCGCCTCCAGGTTACGACTGGTCGCGGCAATGACCCGCACATCCACTGAGGCCACTTTATTGGAACCCAGGGGCTCAATCTCACCTTCCTGCAACGCCCGCAGCAGTTTTGCCTGCAACGGTAGCGGCATATCTCCCACCTCATCAAGGAACAGGGTGCCGCCATTGGCCAGTTGGAATTTACCCTCCCGGGTACGGCGATCTGCCCCGGTGTAGGCCCCAGGTGCCACGCCGAAAAATTCAGCTTCCAATAGATTGTCTGGAATCGCAGCGACGTTCACGCCCACAAAAGGCTTCTCAGCACGGGTCGAAACGGAATGAATAGCCTGCGCCAGCACCTCCTTGCCGGTACCGGTTTCGCCCAGCAACAATACCGGCATGTCACGGCCAGCCGCCAATCGGGCCCGGCGCTTGACCTCCAGCGCCGCAGGGCTGGCGCCCACAAAGTCGGCGAGGTTGTAGCGCGTGCCACGCGCCTTCTTCGCCAGCGCTTTACGGGCAGCAGCCAGATCCTGGTGCAGGCGACGGTACTTGGCCACTAGCGGCGTCAGCGGTTGCAGGTCGTCATACAGCACAAACGCCACCGCGCCCATGATTCGCCCTTCGTCGTCATAGAACGGCAGCCGGGTCACCACCAGTTGTTGCTTGTTATGCTCCATGATGTCGAGCAGCAGAGGTTTACCGGCTTCCACCACTTCCGGCATGCGACTCTGGGGAATCACTTGGCGGACAGGTTTACCGATGACTGCCCTGGGATCTTCCAACCCAAGCAGATGGGCATAACTGTTGTTGATCCAGGTAATACGGCTTTGATGGTCAACCGCAATCGCACCGGCGCTGGCTTCCTCAAACATGGGAAACAGCGCCTCGATCAGATCCCTGGTGAGGCCACTCTTGTTGTTCTCGGTAAACAGCTCTGTCATGTACCCTGTACCACCGGGTTGGATGTTATTCATGGCAATATCCAGAGCACCCGGCGAGCCGGGTGCAGAGACGGAAGTATATGGCGCCCCCGGAACAGGGGCAAACAATGCCGGCCCGGAATCTGACCGGGCCGGCCGACGGGCTTGTCAGTCTGGAATCTGTACCTGATCGTCAGCGAACACGATGCGGTCGCCGGCATCCGGGGTGGGATCGATCGGGGTCAAGTTAGCCGCAGACAACGGTGTGGCAATATCGCCACGCGGTACCGTTCTGACCACCTGACTGGGCGGCAAGGCCTGCTTGTCGGCAAGGTTCGCCCACACCAGATCCAGGGCCTGGAAGAAGTAGTGATGCAGCGGCACGTACCGGTCCGCAACACCCGGGAAGCCGTTGAGGACATCCAGGTGGTGGGCATTGAGAATCTCGTAATACCTCAGCTTGCTATCGCTACCCTCAACTCGCTGGTTCAACCCGAAATAGGGCCGCGAGGTATGATTGATAGGCAGGATGGCGTCGGCACGACCAGTCACGAACACCGTCGGCTTGCCCCGCAGGTTGCCAGATGCGCGAATCTGCTCAACACCGTCGGCAATACGCTCTGACCATTCCGCGGCATCACCCGCCAGCGGGCTTCCGGTCACGGCATCGGTGCCCAGGGCAAGGCTTCTCAGACACAGCAGAGCATCCAGACCGTAATCCTGCTGACTGGTACTGGGCGACGCACTGGCACCCAGATTGGTGGGCTGGCCTTCGGCACCGTCGTACACCAGGTTCACCCCGGCACTGGGGGGGATGCCGTTGCTTGCGGAGAACAGCGCTGCTTCCTGCGCCGCAGTGATTGGCGTGACCGCGCCGCCAGCTCCCGTAGCCGCCAGGCTGATATCACACAACCTGTCCTCAACACCGGCCTGACCGTAGGCGTTGGCATAGGTGGCGGAGATGCTCTGGGCAACCGCCAGCCCGAAATGAACCGGTGCCAGCAGGTTCTGCTCCGGCTGGATACCCACTTCCTGCTCCAGGATGCGCAGCGCATCGGAGGCGCGGTCGTCGGTGGTAGCGCCTGTCACCAGCCCCTTGTTGGCCAGTGAGTTACAGATGTTCTCCGCAATCGTGAAGTTGTTGAATGTGGCGTTCAGTGGCGCCACATCACGCACTTCCGGTGCAATGTTCGCGCAACCCTGATACACCGCCAGCGCCGTGGTGTAATCCAGCAGGCTGCGGCTGTGTTCGGCCAGTTCGGGGCCACTGCCCTGACGGATGGTAAAGCTGGTATCCACCTGCGGATTGACGTTGGGCTCAGACACCGCCACTCCGTCGATCAGCCCCTTATCGTCAAGTTCGGCGGCACGGACCGAGGCCCCACCGCCGTTGGAAACGCTGGACGCAATCACCAGGGTATCCTGCGGCTTCACCTTGATCACTTTGCGGCCATTAACGGCTTCCTGCCCGAATTCCTCGTTCAGCACGTAGAAGCCGAACTCAATCGACTGCAGTACATGCCGGCCCCAGTCAGCCTCCGGATTGGCCTTGGAGTGCGCGTGCTTGTAGGCGAAACGGTCCGGCCAGGCGGCGTCAAAGTCGGCCCGCGCCTGGGCATCCAGATCCGCCCGGAACTGCACCGGCTCGTCGGCCTGGGTAAGTGTACCGTCGATACGCTGGGCCGCGTTGGTGGCCAGGTTGTGGGAACCGGTTCCCGTGCCCTTGTCCGTGTATACCACGGCGCAGCCTTTCTTCAGGCCCCATTCGCCGGCGGTACCGATCGCGCCGTAAATGCCGCGGGAGCCAGACGAGGGCGCCGTTACCATACAGGCCTGCTTGGGATCGAAACTGGCCGGCACCTGTACCATCACGGTCACCGGTACATCGCCGCCATCAACCGTCATGTAGGCCAGGTATTCATTACCCGGAATCAGCCCCTCACCACTGCTATCGACCTGGGGACCGAAAAATTCGCCGTAACCGCCTCCGGGCACGGTGTCCACAAGAGCCCGATAGTTGTTGTAGATGGCTAGCGTCCGGAGTTCTTCAGGCGTGGGATTAACCGGATCATCGAAGGCCGGTGCCGTTGCACTGGCCAGGCCGCTGGCACCCAGGCCACCAGTCAGGAGATCATTGGTGACACCGTCATACTGGGTGGAATGGACATCGCCCTGGATGAATCCCGGGAGTTGATTGAAGGGTTTCTTGCTGCTGTCATTGCAAGCGGTACCCGTCAGAGTCACCGCGCCAATCAGCGTGTACTGGAGTAGCGTTTTCATACGTTGTTCCCTGTTGTTTTTGTTAGACATGAGAACCCGGCGTACACGAACGAAGCCGGGTACCATGACCGGGACCATGCGTATCCTGTGCCAATACAGCAGGGCTTTGATTTTCATTGCTTTTTCCGGGAACCGCTCTAATTCTCAAGCACTATTTCCGGATTTCCGGACAGTGGTCGGAGGGGGGGTCGTCAGAAATGCCCTGTGCAGGCCGTCTCGCGACATTGTCCTGAACCCAGGACAGTGTCCCGTTATCAGGACAGCGCTGAGCACCACACAATGCATCCGCGGTCATATTCGAGACGTATAAGTCTTCGTTTCCGACTGGATGAACGGAGAGTCCATGCACGTTAACCGCCTTCTGGCATTGGCCGCCAGCACCTTGCTATCCGCCTGCGCCTCACACCTGAACGCGCCGGCAGAAACGGTGCCGGTACCCGATACCAGCTTTCGCACCACAACCGGCATCACCTATTCCCCGGACAACTGGCCGCAGGAACTCCAGGCGGATCTTTATCTGCCAGACAGACCCGCCCCAGCACCTGCGGTACTCCTGGTGCATGGTGGTGGTTGGGAACGGCGTTCGCGGGAAGACATGACATGGATCGCAGAGCACCTGGCCGGCCGGGGCTTTGCCGTGATGAACATTGACTATCGGTTTGCGCCTGAACACACCTTCCCGGCGCAACTCTACGATCTTCAGATCGCCATGAACTGGCTTCACACCATGGCGGAGGCCTACAACCTGAAACGCACTGCAGTCAGTGCGTTTGGCTTTTCTTCCGGTGCCCATCTGGTCAGTTTGATGGCCGTGATTGCCGAGAGCCAACATCCGTTGAACCAACCATACGGAGGCGCAGACACCCGGCCGGAAGCTGTTGTTGCCGGTGGTTTGCCGGCCGACCTGCGAACCTTCGGATCCGGAAAGCTGATCCGTCAGTTCCTGGGCGGTGATCAACAGGACATTCCAGCTGTTTACGAGGCCGCCTCGCCGATCACCCACATTACCGCCGGCACGCCTCCGTTTTTCCTGTTCCACGGTGCCCAGGACATGCTGGTGCCTGCAGATCAGGCACGGGATTTCCGAACTCGCCTTGCGGCGCATCACGTTGAGAGTGAGCTTTACCTGATGTACCTGCGAGGCCACATCACCAGTTTCCTGACCGCTGGCAATGCGGTTGAGAAAGCCACAGACTTCCTGATCCGCCACACAGACAAGCAGCCGGACTGATTAAAGCGTCACAAACGGAGCAATCGTTAAGGCCAGGATAACAACGATGGCCAGGCACGCCGCCAGGGTCGTCACCGGCCTCCGACGAAGCCGGTGCCAGAATCCGCCGACCCGGCCTGCCGCCAGATCTTCCTCATAAGCGTCTCGCTGACGCTGCAGGCGCTCCTGCTGGTAGGTTTGCAGCAATGCCCTGGCACGCTGGGCCTCCTCGTTGTCGTGGACCCAGAATCCACCCATGCTGATACCCCAGCGACTGGGAGGCGTCTCGTAGTAGGGTACATTGTGCGTCTCGAACAGCTCGCGTATCTCGTCCGCTTCATCGTCAGGGACGTGACGAAGGTTCATGAGGTGGTTGGTCATGGTAGGTCCGACACCGGTTTATGGGATACCCTTATTATCCTAGACCCTTATCCTAGCATTCCGCGGCGGCTCTCACCGCCCAGTTGATCAGGATACTCAATGCCAGACAGCGCCATTCGACGATTACTGGA
The DNA here is from genome assembly GCF_056857915.1 of Marinobacter sp. B-12. Lineage (NCBI taxonomy): Bacteria > Pseudomonadati > Pseudomonadota > Gammaproteobacteria > Pseudomonadales > Marinobacteraceae > Marinobacter > Marinobacter sp. B-12. Next base: position 25,121 of record NZ_JBSXOB010000027.1, read on the forward strand.
GTTCGACAATCAGGTTCAGCGCGACCGCGACCAGAACCCGGTGTTCCTGCACCGGCGGGATCGCCGTTTTGCCCTGGACTGCCACGACCAGGGTGTCGGCCCGGACCCGGATCGGTGGCTTGAACATGTCAGGCGCCTGTCCAGCCGTGCATCGACCAATGACCCGCTAAAACTCTGGCGAAGGGTGACCACAGGTTTTGCCCTGGCAGGGCTCGTTGCCGGAACGCTGGCCATGCTGGGGTTGCTGTTCTACGACGGTGGCCAGCGAATCAATCTTACGGTGATCCTGGCCTTTGTGCTGCTCCAGTGCATCCTTGCTGTGACGACCACTATCCAGGCCTTCGCCGGCTGGCAGCCCTGGCGTTGGCTGCTGAGGAAGTTTTCGGCCGCACGCCCCTCCGACGCCCTGCAAACCCTACAACCGCTTTTAATGGCCCGTGCCGCCCATACCGGCGGACTGGTGTTTGGTGTCGCCGGACTGATAACACTGCTGGTATTGGTGGTGATCCAGGATCTCGCCTTTGGCTGGAGCACCACCCTGAACACCGGGAACGACAGCTATTACCGCCTGCTGGCCGCCATCGCCACGCCCTGGCAGCACCTGTGGCCAGCGGCCATGCCGGACCGCGAACTGGTGGAGGCCACCCGGTTCTTCCGCAGCGAGTCGTCCACCAATACCGATCCGGCCCTCTGGGGGAGTTGGTGGCCGTTCGTGACCATGACCTGGATAACCTATGTCGTCCTTCCCCGGCTTGCTCTGCTGATGCTGACGATCGTTCATACCCAACTGCGTGCCCGTAAGGCACTCCAGGCCCATCATGGCTGGATCGCCCTCCAGTACCGCATGGAAACCCCCACCGTGGATACGGGCAATCGTCACAATGACGCCGCCGACCAGCCGGATACGACAGCGTCTGCAAAATTGCAGCCTCTCCCCAGGGCTCAGGCTATTATTCGCTGGGCGGAAGCTGGCAGGCCCACACTGCCGCGGGCCATCATTGCAGGAGACCAGGAGCTCCTCGCCGCCGGCGGTAGCGCCTCACTCGAGCACGACCATCACATCATCAAACTGGCAAACCAACAACTGACCAGTGCCCTCACTCCAGCGGCGATCATCGTCACCCGCAGCTGGGAACCACCCACCGGCGAGCTTGCGGATTTTCTACAACAGGCCCGCGATGCATGGCCAAGGCACACCACAATTGCGCTGGTACCAATGGCGACTCAACCGGACCAGTCACCACCCGACCATCAACTCAGGCAGTGGCTGCGGTTTGCTGAGCGCACGGGGGATGAGAGGATGGTGGTCAGCACGCCGATGACGACACCGCCAGATATCCTGATGCACCGCGCACTGCAGGACGAGGACGAATCATGAAAGCCCCCGTGTTTGCCGTGGTCGGTCACCCCAACAAGGGCAAATCCAGCGTTGTGGCCACCCTGTCCCAGAACGATGCCATTGCCATCGCGCTGGAGCCTGGAACCACCCGCAAGCATCAGGCCTATCCGTTGGCTGTCGACGGCAAGACCCTGTACACACTGGTGGATACACCGGGGTTCCAGCGCCCCCGGCGCGTACTGGAATGGCTGGAAGCTCACAGTGTATCGGCCTCGGACCGCGCGGAAACAGTCGCTGCTTTTGTGGTCCAGCACCGCCAGGATGAAGGCTTTGTCGATGAATGCGAGCTCTTGCAACCGCTCATTGAAGGCGCCGGCATCATCTACGTGGTTGACGGTTCCGTACCCTACAGCACCCAGCATGAAGCAGAGATGACCATCCTGCGCTGGACCGGCCGGCCAAGCCTCGCCTTGATTAACAGCATTGGTGAGGACGACTTCAGCGACACCTGGGCCAGGGCGCTCGGCCAGTTTTTCCAGGTTGTCCGGACCTTTGATGCCGTTCGCGCGCCCTTCGAGCAACACCTCAGCCTGCTGCGGGCCTTTGGACAACTTGAGCCTGACTGGGAACGACCCCTGGAAAACGCGACGGCGTTTCTCTCGGCGCAGAGACGGCAACGCCGCACCCAAGCAGCTACACTCATCGCCCGCAGTCTGGAAGAGATGATGTCCTTCCGCGAAAAACGGACACTGACCACGCTCCAGACCAGCGAAATCTCCGATCACGACCTGGCCACACAGTTGCGCAAAAGCTGGTATGACAACCAGAGAAAACAGGAGCAGCACCTTCGAATTGCCATTGAGAAGGTCTACGAGCATCACCGGGTGCGACGACAGGAAGCGGAACTGGAGTGGCACAGTGAACACGACCTGTTCAGTGAAGACAGCCACAAAGCCTGGGGGGTAAACCGTCGCTACCTGGCCACCGCAGGTTTCGGGGCGGGCGCGGTGAGCGGTGCCGGGGTGGATGCGCTGACCCTGGGCCATTCACTGGGCGCCGGAGCCCTGGTAGGCGGGCTGATCGGCGCCGCAGGCAGCTATTTTTACGGCGATCGCCTGTCATTGCCGGTGCTCAACACCGGTGTATTGAAAAACGGGCTCAGGACCGCCACCTTCGGGCCTGTACAAGACAGCCAATTCGGCTATGTTGTATTAGGAAGGGCCGTCAATCACTGGTGGCATATCAGCCACCGGAACCATGCTGGCCGGGAACTGCTTGATCTAGAACCTGCCGATGACCATTGGCTTGAGCAACTCGACCGCAGGCAACGCCAGACCATCCATCAGGCCTTTGAACGTTGTCGGAAAAAACGCGGCCTGGATGACAAAATGAGAACGGCCTTTGTTGCCGCCATCGAGCAGTCGCTGGACGCCTACGACGATTGGCGGTTGAACCGAACCTGAGGGGGATGTTTATACTAGAAGGCTGCTCCATCACACAGCGAGGGATAAGTATGAAAATTGTACGAGTTCAGGACATTATCGGTTCCGAGCGCGAAGTATCAGGGCCGGGCTGGACCAGCCGCCGTATGCTGCTGAAAAAAGACGGCATGGGCTTTTCATTCCACGAAACCATCATCCCTGCGGGCGCCGAGCTGAATCTGTGGTACAAGCACCACCTCGAAGCCGTTTATTGTGTCGCCGGCAACGGCAGCATCTACGACAAGGCCACCGGTGAAACCCACGAGATTTCCGATGGAACACTGTACGCTCTGGACAAGAACGACCCGCACACCCTGCGTGGTGGTACCGAAGACATGCGACTGATCTGTGCCTTCAACCCACCCGTCACCGGCCGTGAAGTTCACGACGAAGACGGCGCTTACCTCCCGGACACCGGCGACAACTAAGCCCGGCCCCCGTGGCTGACGTTTCAGGCACGACAACACCGCCACCGGCAGCCAAACTGCTCCCGGTGGCGGTGTTGCTTTGGCTGGCCGGTGTTTACCTGCGCATACCGGTACTGGTTGCGCCACCCCTGGCACCCTTCATCAGCGACGAGCTCAGCCTGTCTCAGGCCCTGACTGGCGCGCTCACTACTCTCCCTATACTGATGCTGGCCGTCGGTTCCATGCCTGGCTCCCTGGCCATCGCACGACTGGGCCCACGCAATACCCTGGCACTGGCCATGGTGATCATGGTGATCGGTTCCGCCGGTCGCGGGCTGTCACCGGACACGGTTACACTCATGCTGGCAAGCGCCGTCATGGGCCTGGGTGTGGCCATGATGCAGCCCTCCCTGCCGGCGCTGTTGCCGCGCTGGCTGGAACCCAAACATCTGGCCATCGGCTCCGCCATCTACATGAACGGCATGCTGATGGGCGAATTCATCGGCGCCGGCATCACCCTACCGGTGCTGATGCCACTGATGGACGACAGCTGGCGCGCCACCCTGCTGGCCTGGTCACTGCCCGCCTTGCTGGTCGCCGCCGCCCTGTTCCTGCCACGACGGGAAATGGCCCGGCCGGTTAAAAAGCCCGCCTGGCTGCCTGACTGGAAAAACCCGCTGACACTCCGGATTGGCCTGCTACTGGGGCTTTCAGGCTCTCTGTTCTTCGGCCTCAACGCCTACATGGGGAATATCCTGGAGCAACAGGGCAACTTCGACATGCTGGCGGATGCGCTGTTCTGGTACAACTTCGCCCAGGTAATCGCCTCCCTGGTCATGTTGAAAATGGCGAGGTATTGGGTAGGCCTCAAAGGCCCCATCATGGTGATGGCAACCTGCAGCATCCTGGGCACAATGGGAACGGTCGTCTTTACTGGCTGGTGGTCAATAGCCAGCGCAACGTTTATGAGCTTCACGGCCGGTATTCTGCTGATCCTGCTGGTGGCTTTACCTCCTGTACTGGTGGAATCAAGAGAAACGGGGCGACTCTCGGCAGGAAACTTCCTGGTTGGTTACACAGTGGCGTTTTCTGTGCCCATGATCGGTGGGTTACTGGCCGACTGGGGCAACGACGCCCGATACGCCATTATCTTTATCATCGCCTATTGCGTTCTGGTTCTTCCCCTGACTTTTACCCTGGACCTGAAACGACAAAAGGGCCGACCCGAAAGTTGACCCTCTGTCTGGTGCCATTGATCTATGTTGTGCCGGGCCGCGGGGTGGGGGTATTTTTTCCTTGGAAATGGAACTCGCTTCGCTCATACACCCATTTCTGGCGGAAAATATACCCCCACCCCACGTCCTTACTGCTGGCTTAGATGTAATAGTCCTTTAACGGGGGGAAACCGTTAAATTCTATTGCACTGTACGTCGTGGTGTAGGCACCGGTGGACAGCCAGTACATCCTGTCGCCGATTGCCAGATTCAGCGGCAGCGGGTACTTGTGGTGTTCGTACATGATATCGGCACTGTCGCAGGTTGGGCCCGCAATAACACAGTCTTCGCCTTCACCGGATTTTTCGGTGTAGATCGGAAATTTGATGGATTCATCAAGCGTTTCGATCAAGCCACCAAATTTGCCAACATCAGTGAATACCCAACGGTGTAGCGCAGTACGCGATTTACGTGAAATCAGCACCACTTCGCTCACCAGCACACCGGCATTGGAGATCAGTGAACGGCCAGGCTCGATAATGATCTCAGGCAGGTCGTCACCAAAGTCTTCCTGGAGAAACCGCTTTATCTCTTCGGCGTACACCTTCAATTCGTTGGTACGGGTGATGTAATTGGCCGGAAAACCACCGCCCATGTTGATCATCTTCAGTTCGATGCCGTCTTCTTTCTTCAGGCGCTCGAAGATCACTTTTACCTTGCCCAGGGCCGCGTCCCACGCGCCGATTTCCCGTTGCTGGGAGCCCACGTGGAAGGACACACCGTAAGGCACCAGGCCCAAGTCCCGGGCCAGGATCAGCAGATCCATGGCCATGTCGGTTTGGCAGCCAAACTTGCGTGACAGCGGCCAGTCAGCGGTCAGGGTGCCTTCGGTCAGGATACGAACATACACTTTCGAGCCCGGCGCCGCCTTGGCGATGTTACGCAGGTCCGCTTCCGAATCCGTCGCGTAAAGGCGTACACCTCGCTCATAGAAGGTGCGGATGTCCTTGGCCTTCTTGATGGTGTTGCCGTAACTGATGCGGTCACCCGTCACACCCAGCCCCATGACCTTGTCGAGTTCGTACACCGACGCAATATCAAAGCTGGCACCCTTATCCCGAAGCATGGTCAGAACCTGTGGGGCCGGGTTGGCCTTCACCGCATAGTAGACGTTGGCATAGGGAAAGCCTTCCACCAGTTCATTGTACTGGCGGTCGATGGTCGCGGTATCAATCACCACGCAGGGCGTGTCCTTGGTATCGGCAAAAGCCTTGATACGGGCAAAGGTCTCTGCGTCGTAGTAATCAACAATAAGAGCGTTGGCAGACTCGATCATGGATAGTGCTTCCCTCCACGGGCAAACAGGCATAAAAAAAGGTTCTTCGCAGATAAGCGTGAAAAAGTAGGAGACGGCGGTAAAACCGGTTAGTTTTGAGTTCGCCAAAACAACAAAGCCAACCGGTCCACCGCCGTCACTATGCATGCTAATCCTCTTGCCCTTTTCTGGG